>CP129487.1:3315000-3615000 GCA_030584025.1 Cyclobacteriaceae bacterium | reverse complement strand
ACCCGTAGCCTGGCCGGTGAAGGTTAAGGTTACTTCAACTTCAGTATTCTGCGGAAAGTTTTTTGTGCGGGGCAAATAAAACGCTGAGCGTGATTTATCTAGCGAATAATTTCCTTGCTGTTGTCCACGAAGCCTTCCGATCACATCATGCGCATCCTGAAAATAAAAATCGGTTGCATCAACCAATACCTTATCTTTTTCTTCTGCAGTAACCGTAAAGCCCCACAGTACAGATTGGGCAAAAGCTTGCTCTACAGCGTTGCGTTCATCCACATTGCTGGTAATTGCGCGAAATTGATAATTGGGTTGAGTCATTAAAATTTTTGGACCCCTGCGCTCGAATTTTACAATACGGTCATTTCCCAATTGGCCACGGTCAAGCCCGATGTCATTGGAACCGATACCGGCAGGCAGGGAGTTGACATACAAGAATTCTGTGTCGAACTTATCGATCACCAAAAGAATCTTATCCTGTTTTTCATCATAATAAAAATCGAAGTAGCCGGGATAGTGTTTCATGCCCGCCACCTTGGCGGCAATGCCTGTTGCTTGTGGAGTGGGCGCAGGTTGTGCTTCGGTTTTCTTTTTTTGGGCAAAGGTCACAGAGAGAACAAAAACCAAAGGGAGAAGAAGTAATTTTTTCATGTTGGAGATTTAAGATTGAGAAAGCTACTAAGAATTACAGGCACACCAAAACCTTTGTTACAGGAGCGGACACAGCAGTTTTTTTATACCTTGGTAGCGATGTTCGGCTTCTTTAAATCATCGGGTAATAAAGTTAAGGTGGTGGATAAGGTGTGGATGACCAGTGCAGCAAGGTTACAGGCATGTCGCGCTATGCATGCCGCTAATCCGCAGTGCCTCTTTTTGGTATGGTTTGAAGACAGCGTAAACGCATTAAAGCAGGTTGTTCCGGAAGATGCGGTTATGCTGACGCGCGATGTTGAACTTCAACAAACACAAAACCGAATGGTGGTTTTTGCTGAGCATTATCCTCTTCGAAAAACGGAAGATGCGCTTTACAAAAGACTTAATCTTACGGAAGTGAATGTGCTTTCTGCGCTTGATGAGTCGCTATTCAGCTTTTTTGGTGGGGAGCGGATACAGGAAATGATGAGGCGTATGGGAATGGATGAGCACGAAATTGTGGGGCATAGCATGATCACCTCGTCCATTAAACGGGCCCAGCAGAAATTGGAACAACGGGTTGTCTCGGAGCAACCTGCAACTTCGCAACAGAAATGGTTTGAATTGAACTTTCCAGCCTGAAACCTTGTACTTTTACAAAAAACCTAGATCCTATGTTAAAAAAGATTCTCCTCGGTATTGGCGTGCTGGTGCTTATTGTGGCCGGCTACGTTGGTTACATGATGCTCACCACGAAAAATCACAGTCCTGCCGCTGTTGCGGAATTTAAAGACGGTGACTTTCTCATTCAGGTTAATTACTGCCAGCCATTTAAGAAAGACAGGTTAATTTTTGGTGAAGCATCGGAAGGCGCACTTGTTCCTTTTGGAAAAAAGTGGCGCACCGGAGCGAATGAAGCGACTGAAATCAGTTTTAGTAATGATGTGATGATGGATGGCCGCTTGTTGAAAGCCGGACGTTATTCGCTTTATACCATTCCGTACGACTCAACGTGGACGGTTGTGTTCAACAGCAAGCTCGGGTATTGGGGCGCTAAACTTGGGGGAGATCCATTCGAGGAGAGTATGGATGTGATGCGCGTACCCACATCGGTTCGCACTGACTTACCCGAGATTGAGCAGTTTACAATTTCATTAACACCAGCCGACAGCGTGGTAAACATGCATTTTTACTGGGAAAACACCCGCGCTACATTATCAATACAGCGGGCACAGTAACTATCCATTTTCAAATCGTTCAATTGCTTTCCGTTGCTCGTCAGGAATGGCAATGGTTTTTTCGTGTGTGTAATCGTAACACACGAGCACGGCATTGCCCTGTGCAACTACCTCTTCCTGGTTTTGCTTTTCACGAACGATAAGCCAATCGAGGGTAAGACTTTTATTGCCGATGCGTGAGCAGCGTGTGTACACAAAAACGTTGTCGTGCAGAAACACTGGAGCTTTGTAGTCAATTTCAATTCGCGCGAGAATGATGCCCACCTGCTGGCTCCATTTTTTATCGGTACCCACCACATCTTCAAAATACCTGACACGTGCCAGCTCAATGTAGGTTAAGTAGTTGGCGTTGTTCACGTGGCCCATCTTGTCGATGTCTTTGAAGCGAAGCTGAATAGGTACTTTGTGTTTGAAGTTTTGCATGGGGTAAAGATAGTAAACCGACCTATTGAAATAATCCTAAGATCAGGTGTTGTCTGTGACCTCAACCTGGACTGCTTCACTTAGTGGCTTGAGTGTGGCCATCAGTTTTTCCTTGCTCTTGGTTTTTTGGAGATGAATTTTTTCCCCGTTGCTGAATTTCAGGAAAGCATTGTAAAAGTCATATTCAAATGTAGCCGAATGTGAGGTGCGCGCTGTGTATAGCTGTTGACTCTCTTTTGAGCGATTGATGAAAATTTTTTCGATGTGATGGTATGGCTCAAATCTTCCGGTTTTGAAAAAGAAGAAAGACGTGTACTCGCGGTAGGTCTTATTGGCCGGATTAATTTCAGTGCCTTCAGCGGTTACTAATGCAAAAAATCCGGCTACACCTATGATAATCGTAACCCATGGATTTGTTTGCCAGGCACTTAATCCAAGAATCACGGCACAAGCAGCTACAAGCCGAAAAGTCCAGGGAAGTAATAACCCGTATTTGATATCGATCATAAATTCGCAAAGAATGAATTTATGAAACTACTAAATTTTATTGTGATTAAAGACCAAAGGACGCATCATTCATCTTTCAGCACCTCAACCGGATTTGTAAGCGCGGCTTTAACGGAGTGGTAGCTCGTGATGAGCATAGCGACAATCAGTGCCCCTAAGCCGGTTAGCACGAAAACCCATATAGAGGGTGTAACCCGGTAGGCAAAATCCTGAAGCCATTTTTGCATGAGCCAATAGGAAAATGGTGCGCTGATAAAGAATGCCAGCGTGATCAATCGAGTATACCCTTTTGAAATAAGTTTTAGGATATCCCACACCGATGCACCGGATACTTTTCGTATGCCAATCTCCTTGGTGCGCTGCTCCAGGGTATACACAATCATACCGAGTAAACCCAGGCAAGCAATAAGTATGGCAAAACCCGAAAGAATGGACAGCGCTGTACTAAAGCGTTGTTCCGTTTTAAAACTGTCGGCAAACGCCTGATCAACAAAGGCATATTGAAGCGGGTTATCTTTACCATGTTTTTGCCAGAGGTTATCAACAGCCTCCATGGTTGTGGCCCACTGTTCACTTGATTGTCCTGCAATTTTCATGGCCACAAACTTTTTGTTTCCGGTACCCGGTAAGTCGGGGTTTTTAATATGAAAGATGGCCATCGGCTCAATCGGAGCCTGAAGTGTCCAGTAGTTAAAGTCCTTCACAATTCCGATTACTTCAAACTGAATGTCCCATCCGGGTGCACCTATTTTTTTACCGACAACAGATTCATCGGCATTCCAGCCAATTCGCTTAAGTGCAGTTTCATTGAGGAGAACGCGATGAATATCTCCCGGATTGTCGATGGAAAAATTACGACCGGCTATTAACTCAACACCCAGGGTTTGAATAAACTGTTCATCAGCAGAAGTGTAATTCAATGAAAAGGTCATGTCGGTCATTCCCTCCGCAGTAAATTTGTCGCCTCCCCAAACGGAAGGAGGTAAGGAAGTGCACCAGGTAGCATTCAGCACCCCGGGAAGATTGCGTGCCTCGTGCGCCAATACTTCACCATCGGGCACACGTTCAATCGATTTTAATACAAGTAAATTCTCCTTATCGAATCCAAGATCTTTCTCTGTTACATAGCGAAGCTGTTGCGAAACAATGGCTGTGCACAGAATTAGAATTATTGATAAGCTGAATTGAAAAGTTACCAAACCGTTTCGGAATGATCGGCCTTCACGGCCCGATTTCAATTTTCCTTTGATGGCTTCAACCGGATGAAAGGAGCTAAGAAAAATGGCCGGATATAAACTGGAAACGATACTGATGAAAAGTACTAAAAGCACCAAACCAATACTTATCTCAGGCTGAAGTAGAATGTTTAGCGACAATTCTTTTCCGGTTAGCAGATTGAACATGGGTAGGGCTCCCTGCACCAATGCCAAGGCAAATGCCAGTGCGAGAAAACTGAATATACAGGCTTCAATGAAATAATTGTAGCCAAGTGTCTTCCGGCCAACACCCAGAATTTTACGAATACTGGCTTCCTTAACCCTTCGGGTAAATTGAGCAGTTGATAGGTTCATGAAATTGACACACGCCAGCAAAATGATAAAAACAGCTGCACCGGCCAGCGAGTAAATTATCTTAATGTTGCCGCTTTCATTGTTAATCCGGTTGTAGACTGTTTCATCGGGCAAGTGAATGGCGGTAAGCGGTTGAAGAAACAGTTCCCACGT
Organism: Cyclobacteriaceae bacterium; assembly: GCA_030584025.1. Taxonomy (NCBI): domain Bacteria; kingdom Pseudomonadati; phylum Bacteroidota; class Cytophagia; order Cytophagales; family Cyclobacteriaceae; species Cyclobacteriaceae bacterium. Next base: position 3,610,481 of record CP129487.1, on the reverse strand, counting down.
TTTACCGGATTTCAAATAATCATCAAACGTCATGTTCATGATGCGCTGTAACGTTTGTTCAGCGTGCTGGCGTGGAATACCGGTAAGCCTTTCACGCACCTGCGCAAGATTGGCTTGTTCTGACAACCGAACATAGGTTTCGAGTTGGGTCCAGATCCAGCTCCAACTCATGTTACGTACCTGCGGAAAACTTTCCATTGAAAGAAGTACATCAAATTGGATGTATGAATTTTTCGGCAGGTCATCCAGTACGGCCGTTACCTCATACGTTTGCTGGCTTTCTCCTGCTCCTACGCGAACCAGTTTCCCGACTGCATTTTCAAACCCAAAGTATTTTAATGCGGTACTTTTTGTCATCACAAGTGTGTTGGCTTTTTCGAGCGGAGCTTTATGTTCGCCATAAAGAACCGCGAAGCTGAACATGCGAAAGAAGTTGGAGTCGGTAGCCAGAATATTTTCCTGTTCGATTGCAGTAACAGTATTATCGGGTAATGTATAAGAAATCAGAAAATCGCCAGGTGTATAAATTGAGGTGATCAATTCAACTTCGGGTAATTCTTCTTTAATGGCATGAGCAACGCCCGGTCCGGTGGAGGCAAACTGGTGTTGATCATTCTCACCCCAAATGAATGTCTGATTTACGCGGTATATTCTTTCAGCCTGATCATGAAAGCGATCGTAGCTCAGCTCGTGATGCACATAGAGATACATCAACAACGCACAGGCAATGCTGGAGGTTAATCCTAACAAGTTGATGGCAGAAAATAATTTTTGACGCTTAAGGTTGCGAAGGAAGAGTAAAAGGGAATAGCGGAACATGGGTTATGGTTTGAGCATCTTTAACCAAAGGCATACCAACCCCAATTCAGCCTTGATTTGTACGTTTTCTGAGTTGTTGCTGTTCGTAAACGTGAACAGACGTGCGGATATGAACGCCTGTTGGTTAATAGACAAATATTCCCTGTGCTGTTTTCAGTGTAACCTTTTTGGTGTCGGCAGCTTCAATCCGTCCAATAACTTTTGCATCCACACCAAAGCTTTTTGAAATGTCAATTACCTGTTGGGCAAATTTCTCATCCAGATATACCTCCATGCGGTGCCCCATGTTAAAGACTTTGTACATTTCTTTAAGGTCAGTGCCGCTTACACCATGGATGAGTTTAAACAAGGGTGGAACTTCGAACAGATTATCTTTTATCACATGAAGGTTATCGATGAAGTGCAGCACTTTGGTTTGCGCACCACCGCTACAATGCACCAGGCCATGAATCTGATGACGAAGATTTTTGAAAACCTCGATCATAATAGGAGCATACGTGCGTGTAGGCGACAACACCAGTTTGCCAACAGTTAAAGGAGTGCCAGGTAGTTCGTCTGTAACTTTGTGTTTGCCGGTGTACACCAAATCAGCGGGAACATCTTTATCGTACGACTCTGGATATTTTGTGGCATATGCGTTGGCAAACACATCGTGGCGTGCTGAAGTGAGTCCATTGCTGCCCATACCGCTGTTGTATTCGTTTTCGTATGTAGCTTGTCCGTAGGAAGCCAATCCGACAATTACATCTCCGGCTTTAATACGACTGTTATCAATTACATCGCTGCGTTTCATCCGGGCGGTTACGGTGCTGTCAACAATAATGGTTCTTACCAAGTCGCCTACATCAGCGGTTTCTCCCCCGGTACTCCGGATATTCAGGCCATGATTGCGAAGCATCTCCAGTACTTCTTCGGTACCGTTGATGATGGTGGAGATTACCTCACCGGGGATCAGATTTTTATTACGACCGATGGTGGAGGAAAGTAAAATGTTATCGGTGGCACCTACGCATAACAAATCATCCACATTCATAATGATGGCATCCTGCGCAATGCCTTTCCATACCGAGAGGTCGCTTGTTTCTTTCCAATACACATAAGCCAATGATGACTTTGTACCAGCCCCATCGGCATGCATCACGGTGCAATACTCCGGATCGCCACCGAGGTGATCTTCTACAATCTTGCAAAAAGCTTTTGGGAACAAACCCTTATCGAGTTTGCTGATGGCCTGGTGTACATCTTCCTTGCTGGCGGATACCCCGCGTTGGTTGTAGCGATCGCTCATGAAGAACCGGAAATTTGCCGCTAAGGTAACAGTTGAAAAGGAAAGCGACTAACGCGTAATTTCATTTATCCGCCTGATGAGGACATCTACCTGCCTGGCTTTCTCATGGACGGTGGCCAATTGCGGATCAGCCTGTTCCTGTTGCATTAAAACGGCAAGACCAATGATGCGACAAAGGGGACCGCGAACGAGGTGCGCATTAATGAAGGCGTATTCTTCCAATTGTACATTGCGCTCTTCAATTTTCTTTATCCGCTGCTCAATAATTTGTTCCAGGTTTTCATTGATGGAACGAATTTCTTCCTGACTGTACTGCAACTTATCCGTTTGTTTCAGCAGGGTTTCGGTTAGCTTTTGCAACTGCTCATGCCGGTGTTCGATTCGTTTTCGGTAGGCGAGAAACTTATTTTTCAGGTACATCAGAAAGGCCATCAGAATAAGCGCCACTACAAAGTAGTCAATGGATAACTGAAAAATGGAAAGCTTTTCAGGATTGGTAACCGGAATGCCGGTTAATGACGGAAGCTCTGTAAGGACCAGAAATACAACCAGGTAAATGCCCAACATGATAATCTGGAGCCAGCCTCTCAAGGTTAAGATGATCCAACTGGCGTAGACAAACAGAATCAGGGGAACCGTTCCGGCCAGTCCGCCAAAATTTTTCCAAAAGTGAATCAGAATGGGAATAACGGCCAAGTGAAGAAAAAAGGCGAGGTATTTAATGTTGCTGACTTTGAAAGTCAGTAAAAAAATGATTCCAAAAAGTACGGTGATGGATGCATTCAATATTGTTGTGGTGGCCCCTGAGAACAGCCCGTTTATTACCTGGTAAAGCTGATAGACGATAGCCAGAATCAGCGTGAACCGAAAAATAGTTTTTTCAAGCGTTCCTTTCATGGTTCCTGATTACTGTTCGGTCTAACAAGGTGTTTTGCTTTAACGAGGTACGGATAGACTCTACTACTCCGTTTAGTTCTTCGCTTGATAGTTTTAGTTTATCAGTATATGCTGATGAGGATTTTACGTTATGCATGGAAGCAAGTAATTCATCAACAGCCTGTATTAATTCAGTAGTGTTTAGTTCAATAAACGTTTCTACCGATTTATTCTTTTTTCGAAGCATTTCTGTTCTTCTGCTCACCTCATCTTCCAGATTGGCTTGTGCCCGCTTTAACTCCTGATTCGACTGCTCCAACTTCCTACCCAGTTTTCGTGACTCCCGAACCTGCTCTGCCATTTGCAGGTTCAGCTGTGAAAGCTTATTGCCTTGTGTTACGGTAAGGTCTTTCAGGTAGATGGTAAAAACGGAGATCAGCATTAGCGTAAACCAGAAGTCGAGGGTTTGAAACGAAACGCCAAAGTCAATATGCGATAACCATGCCGGTGATGTGTTGCTGATACACAACAGAGCCAGTAATAGTAACAAGTTGAAGGTTATGGTGATGGATAGTGGGCGCTGTGAATACACCATCACAATGAAGTAGATAGAGGCGAAGTAGTTGAAGCGTCCGTAACCCGCAATGCCCCCAAACTGAAGAAAGTTAAAGGCCAGCAATACGGTTATGACAAGTCCAAACCGAATGTGAATTCTTTCAAATTCTTTTTTCCAACTGGTGTAAACAAACGTGATGATTACGACCAACAATAGGAGGTCGGTTAGCATGTCGGCACGCGGAACCTGCCTGCTGAAATCCATGATCAACGCCAACAGAACGCGCACAATACCAAAACTGCAAATCAGCAGAATGATTTGCGACTGGTAAGGAAAGGTATTGTATTGGCGGATGAGGCGATTAAACACGGTAAAGCTTTACCGCAAAATAGCAATTATAGGATTATTCAGGTGGCTTACTGGAGGGACGGCAGATTTCCCACAAAACAACTCCAATGCACACGGAAACATTTAACGAATGTTTGGTTCCCGATTGAGGAATCTCCAGCGCAACATCCGCATGCTGAATAACCGCATCAGTTACTCCATTGATTTCATTGCCAAATACGAGGCAGATTTTTTCGTCTTTCAAACGTTTGAATTCGTGTAACGGTATGCTGGCATCGGTTTGTTCAATCACCACAATTCTATACCCGTTGGTTTTTAACTGCTGAATCACTTCTTCTGGATGTTCCACATATTCCCAATCAACCGATTCCGTTGCTCCCAACGCTGTTTTATGAATTTCGCGATGTGGTGGTGTTCCGGTAATTCCGGTCAGGTAAATTTTCTCAACCCGAAACGCATCGGCCGTACGAAAAGCAGACCCTACGTTGTGGAGGCTGCGTACATTGTCAAGCACCAGGCAAACCGGTAATTTTTCAACTTCTTTAAATTGATCAACCGAAATACGGCCCAGCTCTTCGAGTTTGAGTTTTTTCATGGTCAAAATTAGACATAAGTAACAAGAAGTAAGACACAAGTATTTTGTAGTTTGGCCATATGGGTAGCCACAACTGTATTCAACAAGTTAACAGCCGGGCATTGCTATTTTTTATTTTGTTGGCACATTGCGCTCATGCCCAAAATCCCTACACCGATGTGTACAAGGAAAGTGCGTGGGTTGAACGTGACAAATGGCAAAAGCCACAGGAAATTATTCGGTTGATGAACATCAAAGTCGGAAGTGTTGTGGCCGATGTGGGATGCCATGAAGGATACATGACGGTGAAGTTGGCAAATGCTGTGGGCCGTTCAGGAAACGTGTATGCCGTTGACGTAGAGCAGCACAAACTGGATCGACTGAAGAATCATTTAGAAGCCCGGAGGATTACGAATGTGTCATTGATTAAGGGCGATTATGACAATCCTAAACTTCCCGCTGGCAGTCTGGATGCCGTCATCATTCTCGATACCTATCATGAAATGGATGATCATGATGCGATATTGCAACACATCAAAGCTTCTTTAAAACCGGGTGGTCGTTTGGTTATCTGTGAACCGATTGCTGACGAACGAAGAAATCTTTCACGCGCGGAGCAGGAGCGTAAACACGAACTTGCCATAAAATTTGCACTTGAAGATTTGGCAAAAGCAGGTTTCCAGATAGTAAGCAAGCAGGAAAATTTTGTTGATCGAACAGCCGTAAAAGGTGATCGTATGTGGATTATTGTGGCCTCGCGTTAAGACTATTACGGGCTATCCATTTCATGAATTAATTTCTTGAGTTGATCCAGGTATTTATCGTACGACACTTTGTACATCCACCTGGCCAGGTAATAGCATGCAGGTGTGAGTATTACTATGGCTATTACTAAAGCTATCAACACTGAAGTTTCCTGAATGTCTTGTTCAAAATTATCGTGTTGGGAAAGCCCCATCGTGTAACCGGCTATGACACTAAACGGATAAATGAACAGGGCGGCTTTTTCCTGAAAGCGAATGGATTGAAACACAATTCTGTGAATTTGCTCCAACGATGTTTTGAGTGATGTATCAAAAGCCTGCTTCAGTTGAAGCTTTAATTCTTTTAAGGTGATGTAATTATACCAGCTAAAGAAAACGTACGCACCCCCCACCGCACCAATAAATAATTTTACCAACCAGTGATCGAACAGAAAAATCAGTACAATGAACAGTGTCAGGAAGACAACAGAGAAACCAAGGGTAGTTTCAAGGCTCTTCTTCAGCTTTAGTGCAGGATGTTTTGATCGACAATTTTCCGGGTGCTCATGGGGCTTCCAATCGGCTGGTTTCTCCAGTCGATCGTGTTCGAGTTTTTTCCATGTTTCGTGTAAATCCATGGTTACTATTGCTTGAGTTTTTTCGTCAATGATTCTTTAATGCGATGCAATTTTACCGCTACATTGTTTTTAGTTAAGCCGGAGATTTCAGCGATCTCTTCATTTTCGTAACCATCCAAATGAAGTGTTATGATCATTCGATCAATTTCGGATAGCTCCCGGATAGCCTGATAAAGAAATTCACTTTCTTCCGTTTGGGAATGAGGCTCGTGTACCCCGCCCACCTGCTCCAGGTTGTCGGCTGGCTTTACCAGCACAGCCCTTCGTTTAAATGTGAGCACGGTATTCAATCCAACCCGGTATAACCAGGTTGAAAATTTTGAAAGTCCGTTAAAACGTCCAAACGATCGCCAGGCTTGCAAGTGAATTTCCTGAAAGAGATATTGTTCATCTTCTGGATGGTTAACGTACAGCCGGATTACTTTGTAAATGATGCCCCGGTTTTGTTCCATCAACTGTGTAAACTCCTTATCCCGATGGGTCATGCTTCGGTGTTTTTAGGCTAACAACCGATAGAGTAAAATGCCTAAGCCAAACCAGAAAAAATATTCCAACATCTTCCTCAGGAACCAAAACCATTTTTCTTTGATGCCAACCATTGCATTGTTTTTACAATTAATGGCATGACCGCCTTGATTATTACAGCGCCAACAAAATTGGAGAAGGTAATCTTTTATATTTGCCAGAATGGCCAAAACAGCATCTGAAACGCCCCTTATGAAACAGTACAACGCCATCAAGGCGAAGTATCCGGGGGCGTTGTTGCTTTTTCGGGTGGGCGATTTTTATGAAACCTTCGGGCAGGATGCCATCTCGGCCTCCAAAGTGTTGGACATTGTGCTTACCAAGCGCGGCAATGGTTCCGCTTCTGAAATTGAACTGGCCGGCTTTCCACACCATGCACTGGATACCTATTTGCCCAAGCTTGTTCGGGCAGGTCATCGCGTGGCCATTTGCGATCAACTGGAAGATCCACGCTTTGTAAAGGGCATTGTGAAGCGGGGCGTTACCGAACTGGTAACACCGGGGGTTTCGTTCAACGATAACGTGTTGGAGAAAAAGCAGAACAACTTCCTGGCTTCTGTTTTTTCAGGCAAGCAAAATTTTGGTGTTTCGTTTCTCGATATCAGCACAGGCGAATTTTATGTAGCACAAGGCAGTCAGAATTATATCTTTAAGCTCATTCAAAGCTTTGCGCCTGCCGAAATTATTTTCAGTAAAAATCAGCGCGAGAATTTTGAGAAGCAATTTGGGGAAGATCATGCCACCTTTGCGCTCGATGATTGGGTTTATGCGTTTGATTTTGCGCAGGAAAAACTGCTCAACCAATTTAAGACGGCCACGCTAAAGGGTTTTGGCGTTGATGGTTTCCCGGAAGCCATTGTAGCGGCTGGCGCCATTCTGCATTACCTGGAAGCCACCGAGCATAAAGACACACAGCACATTGCTTCCATCTCGCGCATCGATGAAGATAAATATGTGTGGTTGGATAAGTTCACCATCCGCAACCTGGAGTTGATTGCCTCACCCTTTGAAAGTGGCGTGCCGTTGATCAACGTGCTGGACCACACGGTAACGCCCATGGGCTCGCGCCAGCTGCGCAAGTGGATGGTGCTTCCGCTGAAGGAAAAAGCGTTGATTGATGAGCGACTAAAAGTTGTTGATATTTTCTTTCAGCAAACCAAGCTTTCTGAGAAGTTATTGGAAGAGTTACGGCACATTGCTGATCTTGAACGTCTTATTTCGAAAGTAGCCGTTGGCCGGATCAACCCGCGCGAAATGCTGCAGTTGAAGAAGTCGCTGCAACGTACTGTGCCGATTAAAAATTTATTGGAACAGCATGCTTTATCTGAACTCAAGAAACTTGGAGATCAGCTAAACCGGTGCGAGTTTCTGTTGGAGAAAATTGAGAAGGAGTTACGCGAGGACGCTCCCATGCTTACGCATCAGGGCGGCATCATTAAAGACGGTATTCATGTCGAGCTTGATGAGTTGCGTCAGATTGCCTTCTCGGGTAAAGACTATTTGTTGCAGATTCAAAAACGCGAAGTTGAACGAACGGGAATTAATTCATTAAAGATTTCGTACAACAAGGTTTTCGGTTATTACCTGGAAGTCAGCAATGCCAATAAAGATAAAGTGCCTGCAGACTGGATACGCAAGCAAACGTTGGTGAATGCCGAGCGCTACATCACGGAAGAGCTAAAAGTTTACGAAGAAAAAATCCTTCATGCAGAAGATAAGCTGGTAGTGATTGAACAAAAACTTTTTCAGGAACTGGTACAGCATGCCGGAGATTTTGTCGCGCAGATTCAACAGAACGCACGCACGCTGGCCGTGCTCGATTGCCTCCTGTCGTTTGCACAAGTGGCAAAGCTCAATAAATATGCACGACCGGAAATTAATGAGTTCACCACAATTGACATTAAAGCCGGTCGCCATCCGGTAATTGAAAAGCAATTGCCGATTGGGGAGAGTTATGTGCCCAACGATGTATACCTCGACAATGAAACACAACAAATACTGATTATTACCGGTCCGAATATGGCGGGTAAATCGGCTTTGCTGCGACAAACGGCTTTGATTGTATTGATGGCGCAGATTGGAAGTTTTGTTCCGGCTGATAGCGCCACCATTGGGTTGGTGGATAAAGTATTTACACGTGTGGGTGCCTCGGATAATTTATCGAAAGGTGAATCCACGTTTATGGTGGAAATGATTGAAACGGCCAGCATTCTCAACAACCTGAGTGATCGCAGCCTGATTTTGATGGATGAGATTGGCAGGGGAACATCTACGTACGATGGTGTTTCCATAGCCTGGGCAATTGTGGAGTATCTGCATCAGCACAAAGATTTTCGCCCCAAGACGCTATTTGCCACGCACTACCATGAACTGAATCAACTTGCTGAGGATTTTGTTCGCGTAAAAAACTTCAACGTGAGTGTGAAGGAGGTGGGTGATAAAATCATCTTCATGCGCAAGTTGAAGGAAGGTGGCAGTGAACACAGTTTTGGTATTCATGTGGCGCAACTGGCGGGCATTCCCAACAAGGTCGTAATCCGTGCGAATGAAGTGATGCATTTCCTAGAAAAGGAGAAGCACAAGAACGAATCGAAAACTAAATTGCAGGATTTACCGAAGGCCACACACCAGATGAGTTTGTTTGAGATGGATCCGAAGTACAAGCATGTGCAGGAGATGCTGGAGACTATCGACATCAACACCATCAGCCCGGTAGAGGCGTTGTTGAAGTTAAATGAGATTATCACAACATTAAAAAAATAATAATTCACATAGGTCTGTGTTTTTATCAGGCCCGCAACACCAACAGTTATACCATGAAAACACGTTATCTATCGTTGATCCTTCTACTTTGTTTTGCTTGTAATCAACCTACAGCAACTGACACTACAACAACAGAATCCGAACCGGAAACAGAAGTGGAGTCATCTTCACAGGATGATGGTTCTGACGTTGAAACAGAGGAGGAAGTTATTGAACCTTCTTCATCAGATGGACCGATCGTTTACATAACGCATGACGGAGATAAATACCACACGGCCGATTGTCGTTATTCAAAAACGGCTCATGCCGTAAAGCTTAGTCAGGCGAAAGCCGATGGAAAAACTGCCTGCGGCATTTGCAAACCCAATTCAACAACAGGAGAAAAGCAGGTGCGTTGTTCGGGTAAAACGGCTGAGGGTAAGCGTTGCTCCCGCACCACTACGGATGCAAGCGGCAAGTGTTTTCAGCATCGGGAGTAACAGTCTTGCAAATGTTTGAAGAGGGCATTTACAATCCTGATTATGTAAAGAGATTGTTCAATAGAATGAGCAACTCTTATGAGCGAATGAACTACATAACATCTTTTGGATTTTCCATTCGCTGGAGAACTCAATTCCTAAAGCCACTGGAAGAATCCAATGATGAAATCAAAGTAATTGATTTGTTGACGGGTATGGGCGAGACTTGGGGGGCAGTAAAACATAGATTTCCAAATTCCAATTTAACAGCTCTTGACTTTTCATATGAAATGTTGAAATACGCAGGTCACAGGAATCAATCGAAATTCAACAAGGAGATTACATTGATACAACAAGATATTCTGGGCAATCAACTTCCTAGTAACCACTTTGATATTGTTATCTGTGCATTTGGGCTCAAGACATTCAATGTTGAGCAAATAACTGTTTTGGCAAATGAAACTAAAAGAATTTTGAAGGAAGGTGGAAGATTTTCGTTTATCGAGATTTCAAAACCCAGTAATAAGATATTGAAGTTGTTATATGGATTTTACCTCGGTCACATAATACCAATTTTTGGAAAACTTTTGCTTGGTAATCCTGAAGAGTATAGAATGCTTTGGAGATATACTGACAAATTCGAGAATGCAAAAATAGCTCAGAGAAACTTTGATGCAGTCGGACTTAAGACGGAATTTATATCATATTTTTTTGGGTGCGCAACTGGTTTCCATGGGAAAAAGATAGAAGGTTGATCTTCTTTTTTTATAAGTCATCATTTCATTCTTTCGCAAAATTCCGAATGATCGACATAGATACAGCCGGGTTATTGCTAAGTTTCAATAGGCTTTCATAATAATCATCGGTTACGGAAATGTACCGGTCTGCCGGAACGGCTTCTGTCCATCCTGCTTTTATCGATTCCAGCGCTTCCGGATTTTGAATGTGTAGATCAAGCAATGCTTTTTGGAGTTCATCGCGTAGACTTAGGGGTAACTTTTTTCGATATACGACTGGCCCAAGCGGAATGGGAGGCGACTCCCACAGTTTTTTCACCTTCACGGTATCAGCACCCAGGTTATAATACTCGCCACGGCCAAAGGCGCATAAGGCAACTTCGCCTTTTAATGCACGTTGTGCCGCGAGCGAATGATTATTGGTGTATTGTACTTCCAAGAAAAAACGTTCAGGATAACCCGGTTGCAAGGAGGCCAGTTTCAATCGCGGTACCAGGTTGCCCGAAGTAGAGCCCGGACTGACTAACACCAAAACAAAATCCGAAGCATTCGCCACAATTTGTTCCAGCGTGTTTTCCGGAGTATTTGCTCCCGTTGCAAGCACACTTTTGTAGGCATTTTCTTTTTCCTTCGGGATGTTGAGCACTACACCGGCTTCATAGGCCTGTGATTTTTCTTTCAGCATCAAATAGCCGAACGTATTCATAAAGGCTACATCCACTTCTTCGTTTTCCATGGCTTTTAATAAAGCCTGAACAGTTGGGTAACTTTTTACTTCAACATTCAGATTATTGATTTCACCAAACTGAAGGGCAAACGGTTCTATGTTTTTAATACGCGGGTTGTCGGCATATTGATAGGTGGCGACCACCAATTTTTGAATGGATTGAAGTGTGTTTTGTGCGCTAAGGGCAAACACAGCAGTAAAGGCAATCAGGAAGAGTGTGAGCTTGTGATACATAAATCAAAGAAACGAAAAATGAACCGTGGAGTTGCACATTTAGCCGCGCTTAAAAAGGTTATCGCCCATAATTTTCAGCATCACCTCATCTTTCAGGTTGCGACTAATGGGAATACGTGCACTACCAATCAGGATTTCGTTGCCTTCAACAGCTTTTATTTTGTTTAGCGAGACCAAAAAGGATTTATGCACTTTCAAAAAGCGATCAGCGGGGAGCTGACTTTCCAGACCGCTGAATGTAATGTACGTAATCATTTTTCGCTCTGCAGTATGAATGATGCAATAGTTCTGCATGGCCTCCACGTACAGCACATCGGTGTAATTCACTTTCTCAAATTTGTGATCGCATTTGATGAAGAAATATTCCGGAGAGGCGGTAGCAGACGATTCAGCTTTTTGCTTCAACACATAAAAATCGTGTGCTTTTTGTACGGCTTTCAGAAACCGTTCAAATGGAATCGGTTTTACCAGATAATCAATAATGTCAAGGGAATATCCTTCCAGGGCATATTCTGAGTAGGCCGTAGTGAAAATGACCATGGGTGGATTTTTCAACGTTTTCAAAAATTCAATCCCTGAAAGTTTGGGCATGTGAATATCCAGCAACAGTAAATCGATCTTTCCATCGTGAAGTAACGCAGAAGCCTTTACGGCATTTTCGCATTTGCCTGCCAGATGCAGAAACTCCACTTCAGTTACGTATTCCTCCAACCCTTTGCGGGCTACGGGTTCGTCATCAATAATGAGGCAATTGAGTTTCATATTGTTCCGGTTAACGTTACATCAGGGTAAGGGTTAGCTGTACTCGAAACGTTTCGGGTTGTTCGGTAATCATTAAGTCATGCCGATTGGGATACAACAGCTCCAATCTGCGCTGCACATTTTTTAACCCGATGCCACCATTACCCGATATAGGTTTCGGGTCTTTTGTATTGAATACGATCAACTGAAATTGGTTTTCTGATTTTTTTAACTCGATAGTGATGGTGTTTTTTCTGTCGCTAGTATTCGATACATGTTTGAAAGCATTTTCAATAAACGGCAGCAACAGCAGGGGCGATACAGTAAAATTTTTCAATTCTTCCGAATGTGTAAACTGAATGTCGTAGTGTTCATCCTTACGAAGTTTTTGAAGTTCCACATAATTTTTCAGGTATTGAATTTCTTTTTCTATGGCAATCTCCTTTCCGTTGCATTCGTAGAGTTGGTAGCGCAGCATATCCGAAAACTTCGAAAGGGTTTCACGTGCCGTGGTATTTTGTTTATCGATTTGGAAGAAAACCGTATTCAATGAGTTGAACAAAAAATGCGGATTGATCTGGGCCTTCAGGTATTCCAGTTCGGTATTTAATTTTTCAAGTTCAATTTTTCGGATGAGTTCTTTTTGAAGGTACCATTGTTTACTCAGGTGTAGCGTAGTGGCAAAGGCCAGGTAAAAAATAATAATGGAGAAGTTGTAAAAACTGTTGTGAAAGAAACTTTGTCGCTCAGGGTTGTTCAGGATGTTTCCATACAGGTAAACATCGTGTAGATTTTTGAGGGCCACATAAAACATCAGGCTTATCGCAATAAGCAGAATGGATAGGCCATATTTTTTTTGCTGGTTTAGTTTTGGAATGATGACCAACAGATTGGTGTAAACGACAATCGCAAGCAAGCCATCGCGTACAAGTAATTCCAGTACAAATTGTCCAAAACTAGCCTGATTAATAAGACCGGCATGGGTGTAGGCATGGAAGCCCACTGTCAACATCCAGAACAAAGTGTGATCAAGCTTATACCTGAAAAGTCGTTCCATTACTGAAAATTACAGCTTTAAACGAAGCGTAGTACACACCCGATTTGCATTTCATCAAGAATATCGGGCCGTTCATCAGGAAGGTAAATCTTGTTGGAGTGACCTTCGTAAATTCAGTAAACTGTTATTCGTATGAAATATTTTCTTCCTTGCCTGTTGGTTTTAAGTATGGCTGTCACCGGCTGCGCGCAATCCCAATCTGCCGAAAGGCAAGTTGGTGGTGGCTGCGAAGATTGTGAATTGATGTTTGCCGGTATGCCCGCAACGCTTTCCTGGAAAACAAAACTTGCACCCGATGACGAGCCCGGTGAGCGGATGATCATCAGCGGTACGATCTACAAGAAAGATGGGAAAACTCCAGCTCCTGATGTGATTCTATATGTTTATCAAACTGACAACACCGGCCGCTATACACCAGCACCAAAGCAAGTGCATGCTAAAAGACACGGGCATTTACGCGGTTGGGTAAAAACCGATGCGCAAGGTCGCTACGAGTTCAGCACCATTCGGCCGGCTTCGTATCCAAACAGTCGAAATCCACAACACATTCATCCCATCATAAAAGAACCTGGTCTTTCACTTTATTGGATTGATGAATTTCTTTTTGAGGATGATCCGGTATTAACAGTGCAGGATAAAACCAGACAGGCGAAACGCGGTGGCTCAGGAATAATTACGCTCAGCAAAAATGCTGCGGGTGTTTGGATTGGCAAACGCGATATTATCCTGGGTATTAATGTTCCGAATTACTGATAAATTTTATCAGGAAGATTTTTTCGGATGCCGGTTTCTGCGAAACTTATTTCCACGCGGTTTAAAGTTTCCTTTTCTTTTTGTTTGTGGCGCATAGGCAGGTCCTTCGCCTAAAAATTCAGGCAACGCAAGTTTCTGAATTTCCGATCCGATCAGGTTTTCAATACCCGAGAATCTTTTCTGATCGAGTTCATTTACAAACGTTATGGCTGTACCCGTTGTGGCCGCACGTGCCGTTCTTCCAATGCGGTGCACATAATCCTCAGGGTCAGGCGGAACATCCCAATTAATTACCATACTAATACCCTCCACATCAATACCGCGCGAGAGCACATCGGTGCCAATCAGAAAATTTATTTGCTTGTTTTTAAAGGCACGAAGAATTTGTTCGCGTTCAGGTTGCTCCAAATCGGAGTGAAAAGCTTTAGCTGCAATTCCTGCTTTTCGCAAGGTGCTGTCCAGTTTCTTTACGGTTTCCTTGCGTGAGGCAAAAAGAATAATGCTGTTCCACGTATACGTTTTTAGAATATGCTCCAGCAGTTTTTCTTTCTGGCTATCATACACCACGTATGCCTCTTGCTTAATACCTGCCGCAGGTTTTGCAATGGCGATGTTGATTTCTTCCGGCTGATTCAAAATTTTGTTTGCGAGTGCCCTGATCTTGGGCGGCATGGTAGCCGAGAACAGTAATGTTTGTCGCTCTTTTGGCAGGTAGTTTACAATTTTTATGATGTCATCGTAAAAGCCCATGTCGAGCATGCGGTCGGCTTCATCTAAAATCAAATGCTTGAGATGGTCAAACACCGTAGTGCCTGCCGCCAGTAAGGCTATTAACCGACCGGGTGTTGCCACAATAATATCGGCACCTTGTTCGAGTGCTTTTTTCTGCACGTCCCACGTGGCACCATCGCCACCGCCATAAATCGGGATAGAGCTGATGCCGGTGAAGTATGCAAAGCCTTCAATTTGTTGATCGATTTGTTGGGCCAGTTCGCGCGTGGGCGCAATGATTAGTGTATTCAAATGCCGGTGATCGGTTTGAATCATTTTATTGATTACCGGCAAAATGTAGGCGGCAGTTTTACCGGTACCGGTTTGGGCGCAGGCAATCACATCTTTGTTTTGAAGAATGGTGGGAATGGCCTGTTGCTGAATGGGGGTGGGCTTTTCGTAGCCCATGGAATCAAGCCCTTCGTTGAGCTTTTGATCGAAATTAAAATCCTGAAATGTCATGAATTGATGCAAAGATAAAAAAAACAAAGCCAGACGTTGTGGGTCTGGCTTCGCGCTTGTGCGTGTGGAATATTAATTATTGACCAACCGTACGTTAACGGCATTCAATCCTTTTCTTCCTTGTGTAACCTCGAACGTGATTTCGTCATTCTCGCGAACCTGGTCTACCAGACCTGATACGTGCACGAAAAATTCTTCGTTGGTTGCTGTTTCTCTTACAAAGCCGAATCCTTTGGCTTCGTTGAAGAACTTTACTGTTCCTTCTTTCATTGTGTTGTTTGTTGTTAAAGGCCACCGGGTTTAAGCCCGCTGACCGGTGTTAAAATTGTTTAAGGCTCAAAGGTAGGTATAATAAACCGTATCTTAAGCTTTCCGCAATTTTATAGTGATCAGGCTGCTTTTTTGATTTCCGCTACCTGCAGCTTACGGGTTTTAGCTATTTGAATAATGCCTACTTTATCCAGCAACTTAATAACCAGGTAAGTAGGGTCAATTTCATGCCAGCGGATGCCCCCAAAGTTGGCGCGTGAGCCGTTTTTGTGGTGATTATTGTGATAGCTTTCGCCCATCATCAGGAAATCAACCGGTAAAAAGTTTTTAGAGGTATCCCCAACTTCAAAGTTGCGGTAGCCGTACTTGTGTGCAAACCAGTTAATGATGGCGCCATGGATGGGGCTCATCAAAAATTGAAGCGGCAATAACAGCCACAACCACCATTCGGTGGCAAATTGAAAATAAACAAAGGTGTAAACCGCACCCCAGAAAATGCGTGACGGCCACGATCTGGCAAACTTATCAAAGGCTTCCCACTGCGGCACACCTTCTGTAAAACGCTTATCAACCACCATTTTACCATTGGCAATAGCCGAGTAAATGGTTTTGGTTTTCCACATCATGTTCCAGATGGTTTCATCGTATTTGGGTGAATGCGGATCGTTTTCCGTATCGGCAAAGGCGTGGTGCATGCGGTGCATAACACCATAACCATAGGGGCTCAAATAATTAGATCCTTGAAAAATCCAGGTAAGCACATAGAATACTTTCTCCATAAACGGACTCATCGTAAACGCCTTGTGCGAGGCGTAACGGTGTAAAAAGAAGGTTTGAAAGAATAGCGACAGGTACCAGTGCGCTATAAAAAAGGCAAAAATGATGATCATGAAATAGTTTAGGTTTTAATGTTATACAATTGAACCGGCTTTGATTTCATGGAAATCAGGCTGATTTAACTGTAAGACAAACCTGTTTCTGTTTTGTGACAGGATTGAAGAGAAAAATTTTTAATTACATCGGTAAGAGTGAGAGTCAGTCACGCTCGGTAGAATCATGATATGCTGAGCCTGTCGAAGCATCGGGTTGAAACCAGATGTCGCGCTTAAGCGAGTCAATAAGCTCGTCCGTATCGCCCTGGCAGGCTTTTTTGAAGCTTTCCATCAGCGAAGTGGCAGAAGGAAGATCAAAATGAATTTTGGCCTTTTCTTCTTCCAGTTTCTTTTTTGCCCGGCTTAATAACTGACGCAGGTGATCTTTCTTTTTGTCGAGGGTGGTATGTAACGTATCGTAGTCCACGTCAAAAACCTCTTTCAGCAAGAAAACGGCACGCTCCAACGGTTCAAGTTTTGTGTGCAATACCCTCATTGCTCCGGTTAGGTACGTATCCAGGTCGATGTGTGCGAAATTCGATTCCTTGATTTTGGTGATGAATTCCGGTACATGAATCGACTCCAAGTATTCTTCTTTTTTGCGTTTCAGCGCATTGAGGTGGTTCAGGCAATTGTTGGTAACGGCTTTAATGAGGTAAGCCTTCAGGTTTTGAATTTTCTCCTGTTCGGCATTCAGCCATTTTAAAAAAGTTTCCTGCACAATATCCTCTGCATCCTGCTTGCAACGCACCAGGTTGTAGGCGATGTTGTAGAGCATTGGCTGATAAAGTGCTATGGTTTGTGAATGACTCATAAAAGCTCAAAGATACGGTAATTAATTGGCGTTTTCAGTGGCTCGTCCTGCCATACAGCCGTTAGTCCGAATTTTGAAGTAACAGGCTCAGTATCAACATAAAGCTGTACCTTTGCAACGATGAAATAAAGCTAAACGCTTTCAACAGATTACCGGTTCATTAAGTTCTCATGTCAGCAACAATAACACCCGAGGTTCGCAGAAAACCGATCATCAAGCAGGAAATTGCCTTTGCACTCATGCACCTGATTCCCATTGCCGCCATCTGGACGGGAGCCACGTTTTTCGATTGGATGGTGTGCATTTTTCTGTATGTATTTCGCATGTTTTGGATTACCGGAGGGTATCACCGATACTTTGCACACAAATCCTATAAAACTTCGCGCTGGTTTCAGTTTGTAATTGCGTTTATGGCGCAGACATCAGCTCAAAAAGGAGCGTTGTGGTGGGCGGCCCATCACCGTCATCATCACCGCCACAGCGATACACCGGCCGATCCACATTCTATGAAGATTTATGGATTCTGGTATTCGCACATTGGCTGGATTGTTGGGCCCGATTTTAAAGAAACCGATTATAAAGTGATTGGCGATTACGCGAAGTATCCCGAACTGGTTTGGTTGAATAAGCATTACCTCGTTCCACCTGTGTTCCTTGCGGTTGTGGTTACGGCCCTTGGCGGGATTGTGAACGGAGGAAGCATAACGATGATGTTCACCTCAGCCGGATTTTCAACCTTACTGATCGGATTCTTTTTGAGTACGGTAATCCTGTATCATGGAACGTTCTCCATCAACTCCATCATGCACAAGTTTGGGCGGCAGCGTTACAATACTCATGACGAATCGCGCAACAGCGTATGGCTGGCCCTGATTACATTGGGGGAAGGTTGGCATAACAACCACCACTACTACGAAACCGCTTCACGGCAAGGGTTTTTCTGGTGGGAGATCGACATTACCTGGTACATTTTAAAGGTACTTTCCTGGACGGGTTTGATCTGGGATTTAAAGGGCGTACCGAAGCACATCAAATACTCAAAGGACAAAGAACATGCCCGCCAGCTAAAGCTGGAAATGGAGGGCGAATTGCAAAAAACCGGCTAATATTTTTGCCGTGTTGGAATTTTAAATCCAGCTATTAAATTTGCAGTCCCTTTTGGGAACAAGCGGGAGTAGCTCAGTTGGTAGAGCACGACCTTGCCAAGGTCGGGGTCGCGAGTTCGAGTCTCGTTTCCCGCTCAGAACCCCTCTCCGAACGAGAGGGGATTCTTTTTTAAGGACGTTCATTGTCTGCCCGGGTGGTGGAATTGGTAGACACGCAGGACTTAAAATCCTGTGGCTAGTAATAGTCGTGCGGGTTCAACTCCCGCCCCGGGTACTATGTTTTTTGTATACGCCCTAAAGAGTGTATCGAAGAATTACATTTATGTTGGCCTGACTTCTGATCTACAGTCAAGGATAGAGCGACATAATAGAGGTTATGAGCGAACGACAAAGCCCTACGCTCCATTTAGATTAATCCATTCAGAAAGTTTTCCTGACCGAATCTCAGCAAGGAGACGAGAAAAATTTTTGAAATCTGGTCAGGGTAAAGATTACCTTAGAAAATTATTGTAAACTGTGCGGGCCTGCCTGCCGCAGGCAGGTTCAACTCCCGCCCCGGGTACTTTCAAGATTTCAAGCTTGTAAATTGCGGACTTATTCAACTTCCGTTTCTGGTACTCTCGTGATTTTGTAGACCTATTCCCAAATTATAAGTTTTCATATTATCCTGTTTTGTTGGAACAAATTGTTATAACTTTATGTTATAACAATTAAATAACGAGGGACTATGGGTTCAACAATTGCAAAAGTGAGAAGGATAGGTAACTCCAAAGGAATTTTGTTCCCTAAATCCATTTTAGATGAAAGCGGGATTAAGGATACAGTTCAGATCACGGTCAAAAACAAAGTGATCATGATTACATCAACTGATGTAAAAAAGAAGAGAAAATGGTCTGACTTCAAATCTGCTAAAAAGGAAAAAGCCGACCATGTATCTAATAGGTTTGATGCCACAGACTGGACATGGGAGTAAAGGCATTTCATGTTTACCTGGTAAACCTTGATCCTACAGTAGGTCTTGAAATCAAGAAGAGCAGACCTTGTGTGGTGCTTTCTTCAGAAAAAATGAATAGTGTTTTGGGCACGGTTATCATTGCTCCAATGACTACAACATTACGCGGTTATCCATCCAGAGTAGAGATACGTTTTCAGAATAAATTTTGTGAAGTGTGTCTGGACCAAATGCGTGCAGTTGATGAAAGCCGTTTAAGCAGAGAAAGCCTGGGAAGATTGAAACAAGATGATATTGAAATGATCAAGGATGTGATTTCTGAGGTTTTTGAGTTATAGAAAAATCACCGGTTGTTCTTCTGCTTCGTCAAGTCATTGAACAAACTATTAAACAACGACAGGATCAAACTGAACAACAGTGCCCACCAAAAGCCATCTACGGTAAAGCCACCCACAAGCCAATCGACCAGTAAAATCATCAGCGCATTAATCACCAACAGAAACAAGCCGAACGTAACAAAGGTGATGGGAATGGTAAGCACCACCAGTATCGGTTTAATGATGGCATTAACCACGGCCAGCACCAATGCTACCAATAAGGCATAGCCATAATGTTCAACATGCACACCGGGTAGCAGGTAGGCGGTAAGCAGTACTGCCAAGCCATTTAACAGAAAACGAACAACTCCATTCATAGCCGAAAAATATTCTTTCAATATCCGCTTTTCCGGCCTTTTATCAAACACTAACTTGCTGGTCATGTACGCCATTGTGGATATTGAGACGACCGGAGGCTACGCGGATAATCATCGCATTACAGAAATAGCCATTTACCATCACAACGGCATTGAGGTTACCGATCATTTTTACACGCTGGTAAACCCGGGAAGAAAAATTCCCTACTACATAACCGGACTTACCGGGATTACTACCGAGATGGTAGCCGAAGCTCCACCCTTTGAAGAAGTTGCCGATTCCATAATGAGTTTACTGGAGGGCCGTGTGTTTGTGGCACACAATGCCCATTTCGATTATTCATTTTTAAAGAAGGAGTTTGAACTGGCAGGGATAGCGTGGCAATCGAAAAAGTTGTGTACCGTTCGACTAAGCCGAAAAATTATACCGGGCTTACGTTCGTACAGTTTAGGAAGTCTGGCAGAAAGTTTGGGCGTGGGTATTCAAAACCGACACAGAGCCGGAGGAGATGCTGAGGCAACAGCAAAAATTTTTTCCAAGTTACTTAACCGCGATAAGGAAGGTTATATTCTTCGTGCGTTGAAACGCAATTCAGGTGAAACAATTTTGCCACCCAACTTACCCAAAGATGAATTCGATAAACTGCCAGCCAAACCCGGTGTGTATTATTTTTTAAATGAACGCGGGCATGTGATTTATGTGGGCAAGGCCAACAACATCAAAAAAAGAATTGCCGGGCATTTTACCGGTGATGCGCGCGAATGGAATCGCTCGAAGATCAGAAATGAAATTCACCACATCACCTACGAACTTACCGGTAATGAATTGATTGCGCTTATCCTGGAGTCGCAGGAGATACGCAGGCTTTGGCCCAAGTACAACATGGCGCAAAAATGGAGGGTAGAAGAGTGGGGTATTTACGATTATGAAGACCGTGCGGGCTACCATCGATTTAATGTGAACATAGTAAAGCGAGGCTCCCGGCCACTAATCAAATTCAGCTCGAAAGGTGATGCGTGGAATTTTTTGTGGGAGAAGGTGCGCGAGTTTGATCTGTGTCCGAAGTTAAGCGGACTGCAGGTTTCAAAAGGACTGTGCTTCCAATATCAAATAGGTGACTGCAAAGGCGCTTGTATGGGCGTGGAGAAAGTGAAGAAATACAACAAGCGCGTGTATAAGGCCATTGATTCTTTTTCTGGTTTAGGCGAATCGGTGGCCATCATCGGCAAAGGAAGAAAAGCGCGCGAACAATCTGTAGTGCTGGTTGAGCAGGGAAAGTATCTGGGTTTTGGTTTTATCGATAGTGAAGTTTCTATTCACGATATGGAAGAGGCCAAAAACTTTGTTCGCAAAGGTGTTGAAACCGCCACGGTGCAAAACCTGATTAATTCATACTTACAAAATCCAAGAGGGTTTGAGGTGGTGTGGCTTTGATGAGAAAGTGTGAAGTAGGCAAAGTATTTGAGATAATGATTTTGCCTACTGCCTATTGCCACTGCCTACTTTTTATTTTCTCTTCCTCCCCTCAACTCCCGGATACAACAACGGAACCGGATCGCTGGTGAATACTTCTTTCGTGTGTATGTCCATCATGGAAAGCACACCCGACCAACCTGCACCGGTATCCATCAACCAGATTTCACCTGATTGTATTGGCGTTTGAAACGGCACAGGTGTGTGACCCAAATAAATTTCATCGTATTCCGTGTGCTTGCTGTGCATGCCTTTGTAATAGAAGTCGAGCGCAATGCGTGATAAGTTTCTATCCCATAAGAAAACCTGCAGCGACTGTTGATGGATTGGTCGTAAGGGATTGATACCAGCGTGAACAAATAGTTTGTTGTCGAGAATGTGATACGGCAAAGCTCCTTCCAGAAATGCCTGGTATTTTTCAAAGCCCGTTCCCTTAAATGAATTTACGGTTGACTCCCCACCCTGCTCCCACCACACGTCATCGGCATGGCCGTAGCGCATCCACTCCAACGTCCAGAAATCGTGGTTGCCAAAAATGTAGGTGAGGTTTTTAATGCGCATCAACTCATCAATCGCTTGTTTGGTTTCCGGCCAGCCATCGCACACATCGCCAAGCGAAATGAGGTGATCTTTTTCATAATCAAACCCTGATCGCTGCAGGCATTGCTGAAGCGCCCGGTGGGCACCGTGAATATCACCGATAACGAAAGTCCTTGCCATTATTTTATACCTTCACGTTCGAAAATAACATAACATGTCTACCATTGAAATTGTCGGGCACATGGGTGCCTTTTTAAGTTCCATCACCTTTATGCCCCAGGTTTACAAAGCGTGGCAATCCAAAAGCGTAGGTGACCTGAGCCTGGCCATGATGCTGATTGTTTTTTCCAGCACCATTGTATGGCTGATTTATGGCTTTGGGCTAAACCTGTGGCCGGTCATTATCTGCAACGGCATTATTTGTGTGCTTAGCCTTGCCCTCATTTATTTCAAATTCACATTTAAAAAGTAGCATTTCGCCATTAACCGCTACGTTTTGCTGTTTATCACTTTTTGGCACGAAATCCTTAAAATTGCGCTACTTTAGCGGCTTATTCCCGTTAAGAAGGTACACATTCAGGTTGAATTGAATTAGTTATGGAAGTTGTAGTTGCCGAAAAACACGTTCAGCATAAAGAAAAAATCAGTCAGGTTATTGCCGAAGTAGGTAAGGTGGTAGTTGGGCAGGAGTATATGGTAAACCGCCTGCTTATCGGCCTGTTTACCAACGGCCATATTTTGTTGGAAGGTGTGCCGGGTCTGGCCAAGACGTTAACCGTAAGTACGCTTGCCCGTGTGCTGCACCTTGATTTTTCGCGCATTCAATTTACTCCAGATTTGTTGCCGGCCGACCTGGTGGGAACGATGATTTATAATCAGCGAGAGGCCAAGTTTGAAGTAAAGAAAGGCCCCATTTTCGCCAACATTATTTTGGCGGATGAGATCAACCGCTCCCCAGCAAAAGTTCAATCGGCTTTGCTGGAAGCGATGCAGGAAAAACAGGTAACGATCGGTGAAACCACGTTTCAATTGGATCGTCCTTTCCTGGTATTGGCTACACAAAACCCGGTTGAAAACGAAGGAACCTATCCGTTACCGGAAGCACAGATCGACCGCTTTATGATGAAGGTGTTTGTCGACTATCCTACCAAAGACCAGGAACTGGAAGTGATGCGCAGAATTTCAAACATGAAGTTTGATTTTACGGTGAATGCATTGCTTACCAAGGAAGACATTTACGACATACGCGAGCAGGTAAACAAAGTAAAAATTTCCGAATCGTTGGAGCGTTATATTATTGAGTTGGTATTTGCCACACGCAAACCACTGGAATACAAACTCAACGACATTGCCCCGTACATTCAGTTTGGGGCATCACCGCGTGCGAGCATTAACCTGAACCTGGCCGCCAAAGCTGCCGCTTACATGGAAGGCCGCGATTATGTACTGCCCGAAGACATCAAAGAAGTGGCGTTGGATGTGATGAATCACCGCATTTTGCTCAACTACGAAGCCGAAGCGGATAACGTCAAGACCAACGAAATCATCAAGGCAATTCTGAACAAAGTCCCCATCAGCAAATAAAATTTTTGCCATTAACATTGGGTTAACCGCAGGCATGCGGCAAGTAACAATTTCATAAAATCTGGTTTGACGCCACTTAACATTGGATGCCCACCTTTGGGCTCGAATTAAGTGTGATTAAACTAAACAATTTTATGAAGAAATTACTTTCGATGCTGATGCTGGCAGGCCTTGTTACCATGTTCTGGGCTTGTAGTGAAGATGAGACCACACCAGATGGTCCTTCAATTAGTGAGCCCGCTATTGTAAACGTTCTTGTAGCTGATGTTACAGAACTAAGTTTTGCTGTAACAATTCCCGGTGGTTATAAATCTGTAGAAGTTTCGGCAACAGGTGGTACGGCAGCTATTGAAAGCGAACCTTCAGCCGGAGCAACTTCTGGAAACGTGGTTGTCAATTTCACTGCTGATGCGAATATTGGAGCAGCATCTGTTACCTTAACGATTACCGACAGCAATGATAAAATTGCAACTGAAGTGTTAAACCTGACAAAAGGAAACACCGTAACGGTAACATCAAATATTTCAGCAAATACAACCTGGAAGTCTGGACGAATTTATATTCTCGCCACCCGTGTTACAGTATTAAATGGAGTTACACTTACTATTGAACCAGGCGTAGTTATAAAAGGACAGGGCGGAACGGGTTCAAACGCAACCGCATTACTAGTAGCACGTGGAGGTAAACTGATGGCAGAAGGCACAGCTGCCAGCCCGATTATTTTTACTTCTGTGTTAGATGAAATTGAGCCAGGTGAAATTGAAAGTCCGAACCTGGAACCAACTGTAAATGGTCTTTGGGGCGGTGTGATTGTATTGGGTAGAGCCCGCATATCTGCATCGAATGAAAGTGGTCAGTTGTCTGAAGTTCAAATCGAAGGAATTCCTACTTCAGATCCGAATGGATTATATGGCGGTACTGATGATGCGGATAATTCAGGTGTTCTTAAGTACATCTCTATTCGTCATGGTGGTACTAATATTGGCTCAGGCAATGAAATTAATGGATTAACATTAGGTGGTGTTGGTTCAGGAACTGTAATTGAAAACATTGAGGTGGTGGCAAACCAAGACGATGGTATTGAGTGGTTTGGCGGTACAGTATCTGTTAAAAATGTGGTGATCTGGAATTCATTTGATGATGGATTGGATACCGATCAGGCATGGAATGGTACCTGTGACAATTTTATTGTAGTAGCTCCGAACACTGGTAGCGCATTTGAATTGGATGGTCCGGAGGGCACGTACATCAATGCTACTAATAGAAACCACAAATTCATCAATGGTACTGTGTATGCTGGCGCAAACATTGCAGATCTGATCGACTTCGATGCCAATTCAAATGTTGAAATGGAAAACATCTACTTCTTTGGTTTTGGCAACGCAACCAATGTGAAGGAATATGCAGCTATGGTTGGTTTTGCTGGGAGCACTTCATCAGTAGCTAATTTTGAACATACACTTACAGGTGCAACAAATCCAGACCCAGCTGTAGTGTTTGCAGGAATTCCTGCCGGTGAATTAACTGCAGTAGCCGTTAATGACAATACAGTAGGGGCAGATGCTTCTGTCTTCGGTTGGACGTGGGCACGTGTTTCAGGTGCCTTAGCCGGAATAGGGTTGTAACAATTCGGTAACAATTTCATAACGAAGCCTACCTCAAGCAGAGGTAGGCTTTTTCTATTTTTGCGGAACGAAACAGAACCCTCTACAAATCAATCACTTACATGAGAATTAATCAGCGTTTTTCCTTGATTTTCGCACTTTTAGTGGGAATTTCAACAGTCGCGGTAGCGCAAAAAGGAACAATCAGAGGGACAGTTTTTGGCGATGCAACAGGCGAGGCGCTTATTGGCGTGTCGGTGCAAATTAAAGATACATCTATTGGTTCGGTAACAGATTTTGATGGAAAATTCAGCATTTCGACTTCTCCCGGAACGTACAACTTGCAGATTTCCTATATATCATACCAAACTGTTTTGATTGATGGTGTAGTGGTTAAAGAAGGTCAGGTTACACTTTTTGATAACATTCGCTTAAAAGAAGAAGTGCAAACACTGGATGCAGTTGTGGTAACTGCTGAAGCTATCCGTAGTTCTGAATCCGCTTTGCTCACCGTTAAGAAAAAAGCCCCCAACTTAATGGATGGTATTTCTGCCGCAAAGTTTCGTCAGATTGGTGATTCGGATGCATCAGAAGCCGTGAAGCGCGTAACCGGTGTCTCTGTAGAAGGCGGCAAATATGTTTTTGTTCGTGGTCTTGGTGATCGGTATACAAAAACTACGTTAAACTCTGTTGATATTCCCGGGCTTGATCCTGATCGTAACAGCATTCAGATCGACATATTTCCTACCAACCTCATCGATAATATGATGGTGTTAAAGTCATCTGTAGCTGAAATGCCTGCCGACTTTACAGGAGGTGTGGTAAACATTGAGACAAAAGATTTTCCCGATGAGAAGATATTCAATGTTTCTGCCAGCATCGGATATAACCCATCCATGCACTTCAAAAAAGATTTCTTCATGTATCAAGGTGGCAAAACAGACTGGCTAGGTTTTGATGATGGAACACGTGGTTTACCGCCAATGGCCAGAACATCGCCAAATTCTTTCCCAGCGCCTGGAACCGCCCCGGCAGATCAGATCAACACATTTTTAAAAGGATTCAATCGGAATCTGGCCACACAAACCCAAAACAGTTTTATGGATTTCAGTTTAGGGTTGTCAACTGCCAATCAGAAGAACTTTAAGAATGGGAACAGTCTGGGATATATATTTTCCACCACGTATAAAAGTTCAACCACACTATACAATGATGTAGTGTATGGAGAATATCAACGCCCTGCTTTTTCAAATGAATATGAACTTATATATGCTACTGTGCAAACCGGTGAGCAGGCAGAAAGAAACGTACTCTTAGGATCGCTTGCTGGCCTTGCCTTTAAAACACCTCGATCAAAATACAAATTGGCAGCGCTTCATTTGCAAAATGGTGAGTCGCGTGCTGCACGCCTTTTCATTGATGACAACGGCAGCGCAGTTGGAAAATCAGGGTTCACCGGATTCTCAGATAACCTTGAATACAGCCAGCGCGGTGTAACCAACATTTTATTAAATGGAGAGCATTATAATGAGGATCGTTCGTTTAGTGTTGATTGGCGCGTTTCTCCAACAGTTTCTAAAATTGTTGAGCCAGATATCCGTAAGACTGCATTCACCATCACATCATCCGATACTGTATTTAGCCCGGGCGCTGCCGGTTACCCAACCCGCATCTGGAGAAACCTGGATGAAATAAACCTGGTGGCAAAGGTTGATGTTAAAAAGGAATACAAGCTTTTTGGTAAGCCTGCCACACTAAAAGTTGGTGCCAGCCAGGTATTAAAGGAACGTGATTATGAAATTCTTCAGTTCAACGTTCAGTTCTTTGGTAGTCAACCTGAGTTTGAAGGTAATCCGGATAACGTTTGGCAAGATGAGCACTTATACCCGAATGGCCCTGTTTACTTATCAACTGGAAATGCCGATCCTAACTCGAATGAATTTAACTCTACGGTAAATAATACGGCCTTTTACGTATCCCACCAATTTCAAATTGTTGAGAAGCTCAAGGCAGTGCTTGGTGTACGTGCTGAAAAATTTGTACAGCGTCATACCGGACGTGATGCGATTTATGCCAGCGGAAATACACAAGATGGCATTAGCCTGAATGATGAAAAAGTGTTAGATGCCCTTGATTTCTTTCCATCGACAAACTTCATCTACGCCATTAATGACAACCAAAATCTGAGGTTCTCTTATTCGAAGACAATTGCCCGTCCGTCATTTAAAGAACTGTCGTATGCTCAAATTCTTGACCCTGTATCGAACCGTACGTTTAACGGTGGGTTGTTCCGATATGCAGACTGGGACGGAAATTTGAGAGAAACCAGAATTGATAACATTGACCTTCGTTGGGAGTTGTTCCTGAAAAAGGGAGAATTGTTTTCAGTAAGTACATTCTATAAAAAGTTTGATGCTCCTATTGAATTGGTGCGAATACCCGAAGCACAAACAACGAATGAGTTTCAGCCACGGAATGTAGGAGATGGAACAGTGTTGGGTGCTGAGATTGAGTTTAGAAAATCCCTCGATTTTGTTACCGGTCGATTGAATAATTTTTACCTAAGCGGCAATGTTACGTTGGTGAAGTCATCCATTGATATGACAGCTACAGAATTCAATTCACGGAAAAATTATCAAAAGAATGGCCAAACCGTTGAAGATACACGTGAAATGTCCGGTCAGGCTCCCTACATGATCAATCTCGGATTGTCGTATGAAAATGCTGAAGCAGGCATTGATGGTGGTTTGTTTTACAATGTAAATGGCCGCACATTAACGGTTGTGGGTGGCGGACTTTTTCCGGATGTATACTATGACCCTTTTCATAGCCTTAACCTTAACATGAATAAGACTTTTGGTAAGAACAAAAAGTCGGTATTCAGTTTTAGCGTAAACAATATTTTGGGAGATGTGAAGGAGAATTTCTTCACGGGCTTCCGAGCAGAGAATCAATATTATACCCACTTTGATCCAGGTACTTCATTTAGCTTCGGTTTCAAATACGGAATCTAACGGATAAAGAGTTTAAGCGAAAAGGTGGATTGATCAATTCACCTTTTTTTGTTTCTCCTTGTGCAATTCAATTACCTTCTTGATCTGCTCGGCTGCCACAGCTACCGAATCCTGGCTCTTTTTTTTTTGCTCAATTTTGGTGAGCAGGCTCAGGTTTTCCAGCTTGTTTACTTCCAATGACTTTTCCAGCTGTACTTTTTCCTTTTCGTTATTCTCCAGCCTGATGGTCAGGTTTCGGTTTTCGGTTGTTAACCGTTGTTGCTGTCGCTCTACCGCTTGTAAAGCTTTCAGCGACTCATCTACATCCACCTGAATTTTATCGCGGTAAAAACGAACACCAAATTCGTACATAACCCGTTCCAGTTCTTTGTTCACTTTCTCTGCCTCATCGGCACTGCCCCATTCCGATGGCTTCAAACCAATCCACGCCAGGGTAGTTTTATCCCGCTCTTTTGTGGTGGCATAAATGGGGCTTTTGTATGATGTGCCACCAAGCACAGTCTCTGTTAACGTCATCGGACTAGCACCAAACTTCATCTTCGAAAACGACTTCAGGTATTTGCTGAATGCGTTGGAGACTTCATCCTGAGTGCCTTCCAATTCCACGGCAAAACCTTCAACCTGATCGCCCTTAATCCGTGAACTTTCCTTGCTTACCTTTACCGTTTGGGTAAAAGCAGTATAGGAAAGTAGCGTAAACAGAATGAGAACAAACTTTTTTGGTGCTTTCATGTTGAATAAGAATTAATGATGTAAAACTAACGCAACAAAATTGATTCCAAAAAGAGTATTGATTACAGGTGCCTCGGGCCTTATTGGATCGAAGCTTACCGAAATGCTTGTAGCCGAAGGCTATCAGGTTATCCATTTAGGCCGATCGAAAAAGGAAGGGACAATTCCTTCTTTTACGTGGGATGTAAACCGAGGTGTAATGGACGCAGAGGCGCTAACCGGTGTGGATGCCATTATTCACCTGGCAGGTGCCGGTATTGCCGATAAACCCTGGACGGAAAAGCGCAAGCAAGAAATTCGCGATAGCCGAACCCGATCCACACGTTTACTTTTTGATCAACTGAAAAAGGGAAATCATACCGTCAAGACATTCGTTTCAGCCTCAGCCATTGGATACTACGGCTTTGAAGGAGGAGAAACGGTGTTTGCAGAAGACAGCAAACCGGGTTCTGATTTTCTGGCCTCGGTGGTGAAAGATTGGGAAGCGGAGATCGACCCTATTCAGGAGTTGAATATTCGCACAGTAAAAATCAGAATCGGTATTGTGCTGAGCGAGCAGGGCGGGGCGCTGAAGGAAATGGCAAATCCGGTACGATGGGGTGTAGGCGCACCGCTTGGTTCAGGTAAGCAGTATATGAGTTGGATACACATTGACGACCTGTGCCGCATGTTCGTGTATGCCTTGAAGTATGATCATTTGCAAGGTGCTTATAATGGCGTAGGGCCATCATGGGTTAGCAATAAGGAGCTAACCAAGGCCATTGCCAGAGCCCTGAAGAAACCGATATGGCTACCACCCGTTCCAAACTTTGTGTTGAAGTTGATGTTGGGCGAAATGGCCGACCTGGTGCTGAAAGGAAGCAAAGTTTCGGGAGAGAAAATTGCACAGGCCGGATTTACCTATCACTATCCGGATTTGGATGTAGCGCTGACCAACCTGTTGCGTACGCCAGAATAAACTGAATCAAATCTTTTTCAAATCATACTCGTATATTTCGGGTGTGCGGCAGATTAACCATGCCGTTGAAATTTTTTTATATGAAAAGCAAAAAGAGTAGTAAGCGCAAAGCTGATCCCGAATTGATTCAACAAGCTATTGAAGAAGAACACCGCATTCGCAAAGCGTTTAAAGATAAAGACTGGGCCGAGATAAAGGGTGCCAACAGTTGGATGATCTTTAAGGTGATGAGCGAGTTTGTGGAGGGCATGGAGAAACTGGCGAAGATTGGCCCATGTGTTACCATTTTTGGTTCGGCACGCACAAAGCCTGGTAATGCCTACTACAAAACCGCTGAAGAAATTGCATATCAACTTGTACAGCATGGGTATGGCGTAATTACGGGTGGAGGTCCGGGTATTATGGAGGCCGGTAACAAAGGCGCGCATCGTGCCGGAGGAAAATCCGTTGGGTTGAATATTTTTCTTCCGTTTGAACAGAAAGGAAATGTTTATATCGATCCTGATAAACTCATTACGTTCGATTACTTTTTTGTTCGTAAAGTGATGTTTGTAAAATATTCACAGGGTTTTATTGTTATGCCGGGTGGATTCGGAACGTTAGATGAATTGACAGAAGCGTTAACGCTGATCCAGACCAAAAAAATCGGGCGGTTCCCGATTGTGATGGTGGGAAAAAAATTCTGGCAGGGCTGGATGAAATGGGTAAAGGATGTGTTGATTGAAGAAGGCATGATCAGTCCGGAAGATCTTGACTTGTTTAGTTTAGTGGATACGCCTGAGGAGGCTGTGAAGGCAATCGATGATTTCTATTCGAAGTATTTGCTGGCTCCGAACTTTTAAACACAGTGTGCTCTGTGGTTAACAGATAGAAAATTACTAGCTCATGCTTACACGAAACCTGCCTTTACTCATTTCAATAGTAGCGCTCATCATTGTGCTTGGCTTTGTGCGCTATTACCGCAACCAGTTGAATGAGCTTGTGCAGCAGAGCCAGCAAGATGCAAGTATTCAGGATGGAACACTTTCACCCAGTGAATTTAATGGATCTATTCCGCAATACTATGCCATTTCTTACGACCTTCCACCTAACTTAAATTTTGCAGGCGAACATGTTCCCATCGAAATTCCCGATGTGCTTGAACGTTTGGATCGTGAGTTGCAGATCAACATCTACTTGCACAGCAGCACCATATTTCTGATCAAGCGCGCCAACCGCTGGCTCCCGCAGATGGAAGAAATCCTGCGCAAACACAATATCCCGGACGATTTCAAATACTTGCCTTTGATTGAATCCGGATTGCTGAATGATATTTCTCCCAAAGAGGCCGTTGGCTTCTGGCAGATATTGAAAACTTCCGGAAGAGAGTTGGGCCTTGAAATTGACAAGGAAGTTGATGAACGTTACGATCCGCTGAAAGCAACTGAAGCCGCCTGCGAATATTTGAACAATGCTTACAAAAAATTTGGAAACTGGACGTTGGTGGCTGCCTCCTATAACCGCGGCATAGCGGGTGTTGCTCGTGCACTTGAAAAGCAACAGGTAGATAGTTTCTATGATTTGCATTTGGTTGAAGAAACTTCGCGTTACGTGTTCCGGATAATAGCCATTAAGGAAATAGTTGAAAACCCGGTGAAGTATGGATTCAACATCAATCCAAAACATTTGTATCAACCAGAAAAGCTTCGGTATGTGGAAGTGAAAGAGACCATCCCAAACCTTATCGATTTTTCCAAACAACAAGGAGTTAACTATAAATTACTGAAACGCTACAATCCGTGGTTGCGGGATGACCGGCTTACGGTAAAGCGGGGTAAGGTTTACCAGGTTGCGCTTCCGGTATCTAACTAAATGTTTACAAAATGCGTCCTTACATCCTGGCAGAAACAAATTGGAAACACATTAAGGATGCCTCAGTTAAGGTAGCCATTCTTCCGTGGGGAGCGTGTGAGGCTCATAACTATCATTTACCTTACGCTACGGATATTATTGAGTCGGAGCACATAGCTGCTGAGTCGGCACGACTGGCATGGGAGCAAGGCGCAAAAATAATTGTGTTGCCCACAGTACCATTCGGAGTAAACACGGGTCAGTTTGATGTTAAACTGGACATGAACATGAATCCGTCAACCCAACTGCTGGTGCTCAACGATTTGGTTGAAGTACTAAACCGACAAGGCATTCATAAGCTTATCATCCTGAACAGTCATGGAGGAAATGATTTTAAACCCATGATCCGTGAATTGGGCTTGAGATTTCCAGCTATGTTTATTACTACCTGCAATTGGTTTCAGGCGCTTGATCAAGCGCAATTTTTTGAAAATAAGGATGATCATGCCGGTGAAATGGAAACCAGTCTGATGTTGTATTTACGCCCCGATCTGGTGCTGCCCTTATCGGAAGCGGGTGATGGTACTGCCAAAAAATTCAGGTTCACGGCCATTCGTGAAGGTTGGGCCTGGGCTGAACGCAAATGGACGCAGGTTACAGCATCAACAGGTGTGGGCGATCCACGCAAAGCAACAAGAGAAAAAGGAGAGCGGTATTTTAAGGCGGTAACGGAAAAAGTTGCGCAGTTTTTTATGGAAGTCGCGAAAACAAAACCGGAAGATTTCTACACGTAAACAATTACTGCATCATAGTAACCGTTTCGCCTTCCAGGGTTTTGTAAGCCTTCATCACATCAGCCGTAAGGCAGGAGTGTATGGGCAGCACGCCCAGCCAATCGCCAATCTGAATATTTTTAGCTTGATTTTTTTCCGCATGAATGATTCCGTGTTCTTGCGAAAGGGATTTGATATACATACCGGTTTCTTCGGTGCTCCATCCGGTTTCCGTCAGGCGAACAACTTTACCAAATGAGTTTCCATGTGGACTGGAAAGAAAATCTTTTGAAAAATGTACGGCTCCACCGTGCACAACAATTTCATTTCGCTCCGGATAGGTTGCCACAACCGGGCAAGCCATCGCCACCGCGATTTGTTCCAGCGCGCACGAACCAATAGCAACTTGTGTAAAATCATAAAACACAAAATTACCAGGCCGCATCTCATCAATATCATGAAAGGAATCGGCAACACTGCAGGTTGGCGTGTCGCCAATGGAAAAAATTAAATCGGGATAGCGCTTTGAATACTTTTGTTTGAGCGTTCTTGCTGTTGAGCTACTGTTTTGATGAATGTTGAGAATAGCTTTTTTGTCGTTGCGGACTTTATAGCTGTGTCCATCGTGTGTCAGAAATCCTGTAAACGTTAGGTTTGGATAGGAATCAATTCGGTTTAGAATGGCATCAAGCAAATCAGCATTTCCCGGATCAACACCGGTGCGGTGATAGCCTGTATCTATTTCAATGAATAAATTGATTGGATGGTGAATTTCCTTTCCAAGCAGGTCAACTGTTTCCGGAGAAACAACCAATAGGTTAAGTGTGATCTTTTCAGCTAACTGGTTAAGCCGATCTTTCTCATGAATGTTTACCGGAAAGGCAACGGTAATGTCTTTCCACCCATCCTGCGCGAAGTATTCAGCCATCTTCACAGACGACACCGTGATTTTATCCACACCAAACGCACGAAACCACCTGCCAACTTCATGCGACTGGTGAGTTTTGAAATGCGGCCGAAAGATGACGTTGTTCTTTCGGGTCTTTTCTGCCATGATGGAGATGTTAGACAAGCATTTTTGTTTATCAAGAAGAAGTGTAGGCTCAATCAGCGGAAACATGCAGTACGATTGTTTATTCTGTTTAGTCTACAAGTTAGCATTTACATATGATTGCCTACTGCCTTACTGCACATTGCTTATTTCTCACCACCCAATCCCATAATCCTCTCCATGATTGCTTGACCCGCCCCAGAAGCTTCCATTCTTCCAATCAAAGAAAATCGCGTTTACTGGTCCGCTGGTGCGTTCGCGATACGAGATCCGATAGCCCATCTGTCCAAGTTCTTTTCGCGACCACGGTGGCATTTGATTGTTCAGTATCAAGGAGCCGGGTTGTTTTTCATGGTTGCCAAAGCTGGAATACATTTGGTTGGTTAAAAAGCTTGGCGCTTCACACGCCTCCTGAACGGTCATGTTAAACTCCACCATGTTCAAAAAGAATTGAATCAACAATTGATCCTGCTCATCACCGGCTTGTTTGGCAAAAGAGATATACGGCTTGCCATCTTTCAGTGCCATGCTGGGCGTTAGGGTAACGCGTGGACGTTTGCCGGGCTCCACTACGTTAAACGGATTTTCTTTTTCATCTAACACAAAGCTTTGCATGCGCTGGCTCATCCCAATGCCCGTGTTTCCTGCAATGCAAGCGGGCACCCAACCGCCACTAGGCGTAACAGAAACCACCCAGCCTTCCTTGTCGGCCGTTTCAATGGATGTGGTGCCAGCAGCAAAATCTTCAAAATATTTTTCATTCAAGGGTGTATACAAATTGCTTTGTTGGTTGCCCCAGTTTTTCAGCAGATCATTATAAGGATTTACTTTTCCTTCAAAC
Source organism: Cyclobacteriaceae bacterium (assembly GCA_030584025.1). NCBI lineage: Bacteria > Pseudomonadati > Bacteroidota > Cytophagia > Cytophagales > Cyclobacteriaceae > Cyclobacteriaceae bacterium. The sequence continues at coordinate 3,576,302 of CP129487.1, read as the reverse complement.
GGATACGGATCACCCGGTCCGATTTTCGGATCGTTACGTTCAGGATTAATCAGCTTTGCGCGTTCTTTTGCATACTCTTTTGAGAGCAAGCCTTTCATCGGTTCTTCGGGGGCAAAAGCAGGATCGCCATAATAGAAATCCCGATCGGCAAAAGCCAGGTTCATGGATTGATACAGCGTATGAATGTACCGTGATGTATTGTATCCCATCGATTTCAGGTCGAAGTTTTCCAGGATGTTCAACGTTTGCAGCATCACCGGCCCTTGTGTCCATTGCTGAAGCTTATACACCTCAATACCTTTATAAGAAGTCATCAAAGGCTCTTCGATCTTTACTTTCCAGTTGGCGAGGTCTTGCTCGGTAATCAATCCACCCTGTTCCTGACAACCTCTGGCAAATTCTTTCGCGATGTCGCCTTTGTAAAACCGATCGTAAGCCGCATAGATCGCATCTTTGCGCGACTTGCCCTTCTTTAATGCCTGCTGCTCGGCTTCTACCATTTTCTTCAGGGTTTCCAGCAAATCCTTCTGCACAAAAATTTCTCCGCCATAAGGTGCTTCACGCTCTTCACCCAAATGCGTGAGAAATACTTTTTTGGAATACGGCCATTCTTTGATTCTCTTTTTTTCACGTTCAATCGAGTTGGCAGTTTGTGCTTCAATCGGGTAACCTTCGGCCATTTGCATAGCGGGAGCAAGTACATCTTTTAAACTCATGGTACCGTATTCGGCCAACATGGTGAGCAAGCCGCCCGGTGTGCCGGGTGTAACCGCTGCTAATGGGCCATACTGTGGCGGGTATTTCATGTCTTTGTCCTTAAAGAACTGCGCAGTTGCTCCGGTAGGGGCTACACCCAGTGCGTTAATGGCAATTACTTTTTTTGTTTTCGGATTGTAGATGAGTTCCTGTGTTTCACCACCCCAACTCAATACGTCCCACATGGTGCAGTTTGCAGCAAGAATGGCGCAGGCGGCATCAACGGCATTACCCCCTTTGCTGAAAATCATGGCTCCGGCTGTAGCCGATAAGGGCTTGCCCGTTACGGCCATCCAATGCCGGCCATGCAGCGGTGGTTTTTGCGTGGTAACCGGAAAGGTGTTGAACGATTGTGCCAAGGCCGCGAAGCTGAATAGCCAGGCAGATAGAATGAGGATATAATTCTTCATAGGAATTAGGTTTACGCTTTCGTTAGTAACAATAAAATCGAAGCATGGTTAAAGGTAGCGCTATTTGCTTTGTAAAACAGTAACTTTTGATGAGCAGTAAATTGATTTGTTCGTCCGGATGCAGTTGAATTTGAATTGTTACATTTGACTTTTAGCAAAATAGGATATGCTTAACCAGATTAAGGAAGCAACAGAATTTATTCAGAAGCGGATCACTACAAAACCAGAGGTTGGAATAATTCTGGGTACCGGCTTAGGCGATCGGATGGTGGAAGAGATTGAAGAGCAAGTAGTGATCAACTACAATGCTATTCCCCATTTCCCCATCACAACGGTGGCCACGCACAAGGGCCAGTTGATTTTTGGAAAAGTGCATGGAAAATCTGTGATGGCCATGCGCGGTCGCCTGCATTACTACGAAGGCTATAGCATGCACCAAATTGCCTTGCCGATTCGCGTGATGCATATGTTGGGTGTTCAGTACCTGTTGGTGTCAAATGCGGCTGGCAATGTAAACCTGAATTGGCGTAAAGGTGAACTGATGTTGCTGGAAGATCACATCAACCTCCAGCCGAACAATCCATTGCGTGGAGAAAACTTTGAATTTTTTGGTGAACGCTTCCCGGATATGAGCGAACCCTATGCAAAAGCGCTCAACAAGAAATTGTTACGGATAGCAAAGAAGGAAAAGATAAAACTCCACACCGGTGTTTATGCAGCGGTGCAGGGACCAAGTTTGGAAACCCGTGCCGAGTATCGTTACCTGAGAACCATTGGGGCGGACGTGGTGGGTATGAGTACGGTACCTGAAATTCTGGTAGCGCGGCACATGGATATAACGTGCTGTGCCATTTCTGTTTTAACTAACGACTGTGATCCGGATAACTTGCATCGGGTGGAATTGCAACAAATTGTTAATACCGCTGCCACATCAGAAAAAAATCTGGTGAAACTTTTTACAGGATTGATTGAGCAATTGTAACCTGAAAGAAAAATGATCAAGGAAATAAAAGAAGCGACTGATTTTTTGCGTAAACGTGGTGTTGAAGCGCCTGAGGTGGGTGTCATTCTGGGCACCGGACTTGGAAACTTGTTTGTAAAAGAAATCAAGAAACCCCTTATTATAAATTACAATTCTATTCCACACTTCCCGATTTCGACTGTGGAGTATCACAAAGGCCAGTTGATTTACGGAGAGGTAAAGGGAAAGAAAGTGCTGGCCATGCAAGGCAGGTTTCATTACTATGAAGGTTATAGCCTGCAACAGGTAACGCTTCCCGTACGCGTGATGAAGCTACTGGGTGTGCAGCACTTGTTGATTTCCAACGCAGCTGGAAATTTGAATCCCGATTGGAAGAAAGGACAGTTGATGTTGATTGATGATCATATCAATTTACTTCCGGATAATCCACTGCGTGGTGAGAACTATGAAATTTTTGGTCCGCGCTTTCCGGATATGAGCGAACCCTACTCGCTATCGCTGAACAAAAAACTGAAACAAATCGCCAAAGCAAAAAAAATCAAATTGAACGAAGGGGTGTACACGGCTGTAATGGGACCTAACCTGGAAACACGAGCCGAGTACAGATTTCTAAGACGCATAGGAAGCGATGCCGTTGGGATGAGCACCGTTCCTGAGGTAATTGTAGCCAACCACATGGGACTGCCGTGTTGTGCGGTTTCGGTATTAACCGATGATTGTGATCCGGATAATTTAAAGCCTGTTAACCTGAAGGAAATTGTAAAAGTGGCAGGCAAAGCTGAGCCCAAGCTTACCGAGCTTTATGTGGAGTTGATTAAAGCGCTATAACTGCGGCACAACGGGTTGAACCCAGGCCGTTTCGAAATCTCCTTCCTGATATGGGTTTTCCTTTGGTTTGGATGATACAATCCGTGCACGCACATAGAGCATATCTTGACTTACTTTGAATGAAGCCCGACTTTTCTTAACCTCTTTAATCAGATGTGCAGCACCTTCGTCTTTCTGAGCTCCGAAAAATTGTATGGTATACTGGATGGTTTGTTCTGTTTTGATCTCGATTCGTAGTCGATTTTTTTTGAACGACACATCATTCAATAACACACCTGTGCTGGAATAGAATTCACCGCGCTCCATTGCGTCAATCAGCGCTTTGGGCGTTAGTGCCTTTGCCCTAACCATAATAAATCCCCTTCCCGGATTACTTTGCTTGGTATTGAAGTTCAGGTAATGGTGCGCATCATCAGTTGCCAGCCCGTAAATTAATGCTTTGCCATGTTTAAGGTAATCGATCAGTAGCTCGTCCCACATTTGTTCCGTACCCATTCGCAGCGAATCTCCATAATTGTGCACCAACGGATGGCCGTTGTACACCTCGAAGAAGCGTTCACCGTTAATTTGCTTCATATCTTCCACGGTTATGGCCCAGCCGAAGTTGGGATGGTTAATGTGTGGAAACATTGGTTGGCCAGTTCGCTCCCGCTGTTCATAAACCTGATTCAGGTTGTTTTGCATCACATCCACCACACTGGTTCCACCCTGCGGCACAATGAGTTCCTGAACATTTATGACATTGATGTGAATTGGCTTTTTTTCGAATTGATCCGTAATTTCTTCTGCCGGGATTATCAGAAATTGGCCGGGTTCTTCATACAAGGGGCGATATGCTTCCAGGGTTTTTAGCTTTACTTCAGTTCGTCCGGCTGTATCCGTTCTGTACTCTACCCAATCCTTACCAAATTTTTCAAGATATTCTTCAAACCTTCGTTGGTGAGATGGCATTGACGGTAAGCGCTTCCATTTTTCACCCTGTGCCAACACATTATGATCTGATAAACAAACAAAATTATAGCCTCTGGATTTATACCAGTCCATAATCATTTCCGGAAAGTCATCGCCATCGCTCCAATACGAGTGAGTGTGCGTGTTTCCTTTGAACCACTTGAGATCCTGAGCGAATGCAAAACCTTGAAAGATGCAAAAGATGATTGTGAATAGTAATCGCATTCTTTTTGCTTTTTTGAATTAAAGCTTTGTCTTCAAAAACTCAGCCGTATAACTACCCTTTGCTTTCTTCACCATGTCTTCAGGCGTTCCGGAAAATAGAAGCTTCCCTCCTTTTTTCTCTCCGCCTTCCGGGCCCAGGTCAATTATCCAATCGGCACATTTGATTACTTCCAGGTTGTGTTCAATTACCACAACGCTGTTGCCTTGATCGACCAGGGCATTGATGGCTTTTAGCAGTTTGGAAATATCGTGAAAGTGCAGGCCGGTGGTGGGTTCATCGAAAATGAAGAGGATGTGTCCATCGGATGAATTTTTGCCGAGGAAGGAGGCCAGCTTTACCCGTTGTGCTTCGCCACCGCTAAGGGTGTTGGAGGATTGGCCGAGTTTCACATAACCCATACCTACATCAAAAAGCGGCTGAATTTTCTCAAAGATGGATTTTTTATCCTTAAAAAATTCAAGCCCTTCTTCTACGGTCATGTCGAGAACATCAGCAATATTTTTTTCGTTGTATTCAACTTCCAATACTTCTTGTTTAAAACGTTTGCCATGACAGCTTTCGCATTTCAAAAAGATGTCAGCCATAAACTGCATCTCCACTTTTATCTCACCTTCTCCTTCACAGGTTTCGCAACGGCCACCTTCAACGTTAAATGAAAAGTGTGAGGGCTTATAGCCGCGTTGTTTGGATAAGGGCTGATCGGCATACAATTGACGAATGGCATCGTATGCTTTCACATACGAAATCGGGTTTGACCGCGAAGATTTTCCAATCGGATTTTGATCTACAAATTCCACCTGAGTGATTTGTGAAACATCGCCTTCAAGTCTATCAAACTTGCCGGGCGATTCTGCCACGGAGCCATGCATGCGCCCGATAGAAGGGTACAAGATCTTTTTAACCAACGTTGATTTCCCTGATCCGCTGATGCCGGTAACCACGGTTAACACACCCAGCGGAAATTGCACGGTTAAATTTTTCAGGTTGTTCTCACGCGCACCCAGAATGGTAATGGCATCTTTCCACTTTCTGCGTTTCTGCGGAACTTCAATTTTATCTTTCCCGGTAAGGTAATTGGTCGTATGCGAAATGAATTTACCGTTCAGCTCTTTTAATGTACCTTGATACACAAGCTGTCCACCATGAGCGCCTGCATCCGGACCAATGTCAATAATCTGATCGGCTGCACGCATGATTTCTTCTTCGTGCTCAACTACAATAACGGTATTGCCTAGATCACGCAAGGATTTCAATACCTCAACCATACGGGCAGTATCTTTCGGGTGAAGCCCAATGCTTGGCTCATCCATAATATACATGGAACCCACCAATGCACTGCCCAATGAGGTAGCCAGTTTAATGCGTTGGTATTCACCACCCGAAAGGGTGGACGTAAGTCGGTTCAAGGTCAGGTAACCTAATCCAACTTTCACCAGGTACTCCAGTCGTGTTCGAATCTCGGTTAGTATTCTGTTCGATACCTGCTTATCGAATTCGGGTAATTTTAATTTGTTAAAAAACTCCAGCACATCTTCGATGGGCATGAGAGCCAAATCAATGATGGAGGTGTTGGCAATTTTCACATAGTGTGCATCTTTACGCAAGCGGGTGCCTTTGCAATCGGGGCAGTTGGTTCTTCCACGGTATCGCGAAAGCAACACACGGTATTGTATTTTATGCGTTTTTGATTCCAGGTGTTTGAAGAAGGCATGAATGCCATCAAAATATTCGTTGCCATTCCAGAGTGTATCTTTTTCCTGTTGCGATAATTCATGGTATGGGCGGTGAATCGGGAAATCGAACTTGATGCCATGTTTCAACAAGGGTTTCTGCCATTCGCCCATCACTTCGCTGCGCCACGGAGCAACCGCACCTTCATATACGGATAAGGATTTATCAGGAATGACCAGGTCTTCATCAATGCCCAATACTTTTCCGAAGCCTTCGCAGGTGCGGCAAGCGCCATACGGGTTGTTGAAGCTGAAGAAGTTCACCGATGGCTCGGTGAATTTCATGCCATCCAACTCAAACCGATCGGAAAAGTGTAAGGGCTTTCGACCTTCAGCGTAGATGATGCATTCATCGTGTCCTTCGTAAAAGGCCGTTTGAACCGAATCAGATAACCGGAAAACGGTGTCTTCATCAGTTGGATTCACGGCCGCTCGGTCAATCAGGATTTCAATTCGTAAATCTTTTGCAGCTGTTTTTTTCTTCTCAGCAAGCAGCTCTTCAATAAACTTTGGTTCGCCATCAATCAGTACGCGTGCAAAACCTTTGCTTAGCAGCAAATTCAGTTCATCCTGAACCTTTCTCCCTTTCTTCAGCGTAAGCGGACAAGCCACCATAATGCGAGTGCCTTCGGGTAACTTGTTGATTTCATTTACCACATCCGTAACCGAATCGCGTTTTACTTCCTTGCCGCTAATCGGGGAATAGGTTTTCCCGATTCGGGCAAACAGGAGTTTCAGGTAGTCGTAAACTTCAGTGGTAGTACCAACTGTGGAGCGCGGGTTGCGGGTATTTACTTTTTGTTCGATGGCAATGGCCGGAGATACACCCCGGATGTAGTCCACCTCCGGTTTTTCCATGCGTCCCAAAAACTGGCGTGCATACGAACTGAGACTCTCTACATACATACGCTGGCCCTCAGCGAAAAGCGTATCGAATGCGAGGGAAGATTTACCGGAGCCCGAAAGCCCGGTAATGACCACCAGCTTATTTCGGGGGATGGCCACACTCAGGTTTTTCAGGTTGTTAACCCGTGCCCGCTTGATGATGATGTATTCTTTCGGATCGAGGTTGTCGAGTTCGGATTCGCTTACTGGCCTGGTCACGTTCACTGTGGAAAATTAGCAATTAAAGAGAAGTGGTCGATAAAAAATAAAAACACCATCCGCGAAGATGGTGTTTCCGTTTACCTGAGTTTATTTTACTAGCTATCAAAGTCGGGATCGTAGCTGGCCTCGCGGCTGCGCTTTCCTCCCCCGCTGTCTTCATCATAATCATCATCGCCCCCCGATTCAAAGTCATCATTGGTGCCGTAATCATCGTCCCCGTCCCCGGCACTGTCAAATTCCTGCGGGGCACCTGAATCCACATCGTATTCGCCATCGCTGTTTTTGGTGGCGGGTACTTTCACAAGGTAAATGGCGTCCTCGGTTTCCAGCGGAAATACAAAAATGGGCTCTTTTTTCGCGTTGGTGATCCGGGTAATACTGCCCTCATACCCGTTAGGGTACTGGCGCTTGAGCAAATCATGCAGGTCATCGCCCAGATTTTCAAGACTTTTAATTACGCGTTTTTTATTGGTGGACATTGGGTTTTAGGCTAAAAAATCGAAAGCAAATACCTTAAGAATTTTAGTTACAGGCAAGAATTTTGCGGAAATTATTTGTGCTTTTTGATAATCTTAATATCTTTTCAACCTTATTGTTCCACTAAACCCCTACAATATCGAGCGCTACTTCTACGTTACCAAAATGTGAGTTAGATGATTGAGAACAGAAGTAGTGACAGCGAATTGGTGTCACGCTATCAAAATGGTAACGAAGGAGCTTTTGAAGTGCTTCTGCACCGCCATAAGTCGAGGTTGTATACCGCTATATACCTGATCGTTAGGGATCGCTACGTGGCCGAGGATTTGTTGCAGGAAACGTTCATCAAGGCGATTAACACCATCCGATCAGGGCGGTACAATGAAGAGGGCAAATTCTTACCATGGATCAGTCGCATTGCGCATAACCTGGCCATAGATCATTTCCGGAAAAACAAACGACATCCGGAAATCGTGTTGGAAGATGGGAGCCGATTGTTCAACTCAATGGATTTCTCCGAAGAGTCAATGGAGTCGAAGCAGATCATGCAAGACAACAAATCCAGACTTCGCGGATTGATCAAAGAGTTGCCAACTGAGCAGAAACAGGTGTTGATTATGAGGCATTACCTGAAAATGAGTTTTCAGGAAATTGCCGATCGCACCGGGGTAAGCATTAACACAGCTTTGGGCAGGATGCGTTACGCACTCATTAACCTGAGAAAAAAAATGTATACAAACCAGCTTGCCTATGATAAAGACGTTTACCCAACACGACCTGATCAGGTATTTATACCACGAGACTACGGAGAAGGAGGAGCGGGAGATTGACAAAGCCCTGCTGACCGACACCGAACTTCGGGCGATGTACACGAGTATGCTGGCCATTAAAAAAGAAATGGACGCTTCGCACGTGGAACCATCTGCCAAAACGGTTCTGAACATCCTGAGTTATTCCAAAAGCACCTCTCCGGTAAAGCAATGACTTTCATTAGTAGTTGACAGGGCTTGCTGTTGGCTTTGCGCGATTTGCCAGCCAGGCCTTGTCAACTGTTAATGGAATGATTTATTTGCTTCGTGAAAGTTCTGCTGATCCACCAGTTTTACAATACACCTGCTTCAGGGGGTGCTATTCGTTCCTACTACCTGGCCAACGCATTGGTGGAAAAAGGTATGGAGGTGGTGGTCATCACCACACACAATGCCTCCAACATCAAAACCATTACTTCTGAAGGAATTGAAATTCACTACCTGCCGGTGGATTACAACAACCGGTACGGGTTCTTTAAACGGATTTATTCATTCTGGTTGTTCGTATGGCACATTGTGAAATATGCCGGCAACTTTCGCGATGCGGATATGGTGTATGCCATTTCAACGCCTCTTACCACTGGTCTTGCTGCCATGTGGATCAAACTCCGGTATAACATTCCCTATTATTTTGAAGTGGGCGACCTGTGGCCGGAAGCCCCGGTACAGATGGGCTTCATTAAAAATCCGGTACTGAAAGCGATACTTTACAAACTGGAAGGACTCATTTATAAAAAATCCATTGCAGTAGTTGCCTTGTCGCAACCCATACAGGAGGCGATTGAAAAAACGGCATCCGGAAAAAAAGTACATCAGATTCCGAATATGGCGGACACGGAATTTTACAAACCTGAAACCAAGCGACCCGAACTTGAACAACGTTTTGGTGTTCAAGGCAAATTTGTCGTTGCCTACATCGGTACATTGGGTTTGGCAAATGGATTGGAGTACATAGTCCACAGCGCACAATACGCGCAGGAAGAAAACCTGAGTCTTCATTTTTTGATTTGTGGAGATGGAAAAATGCATGACGAACTACAGGGCATGATCATGGATAAAAAACTCACCAACATTTTGTTAACCGGGTTTCTTAAGCGTGAAGCAGTGCGTGAGGTGTTGAATGTTGCCGATGCTGCAGTGGTGAGCTACAGAAATTTACCGGTGTTGGAGACTGGCTCACCGAATAAATATTTTGATGGCCTGGCGGCCGGAAAATTAATGATTGTTAATGTTGGTGGATGGATGAAGCATGAACTTTTGCAACACGTTTGTGGCATAGCTGTTGACCCAAGAAATCCGGCAGATTTAGTTAATCAGCTAAAGCCATTTCTTACGGATTCAGCGCGTTTAAAAAACTTTCAGCAAAATGCCCGCCAGTTAGCCGAAACAACTTATTCTCGGAAAAAAATAGGCGAGCATTTTACAACGATATTTACTTAGCGCGCTTTGCGGAAACTTGGCGTGCTTTGCGAGAAAAATTCAACATAAAACTGCAAAGACCAGAATCCTTAATTTTGAGCGAGGTTGATTTTCGCAAAATTGTAAAACGTAGAATTCGCTACCTTTAACTATGCAAAAGCTTTATCCGACCCTCCTCACCCTCTTGGCTCTGGCTTGTTCACCATCAAACAAAGAGCAAGCAGATCAAGGCCAATCTTCAGATGAACAAGAATCAACCGCATCCATTAGCCTGGATGATTTACAGGGCGAGTGGCAACAACTCACTGAACGGGAAGATGGTTCTTACATCATCTTTCGCCCGTGCGATGCCGATAATATGATGTTACAGGTAAACAGCGATACGCTGATGATCGGCTGGGGACAGGATGCTTCGTTTGCACTGATCAAATCTTTTTACATGGATGAGGCTGGTCGTGTGGTGCTTGATGTTCACGATCAGGATGAGAACGCGACCAAAACCTATTTCATGCAATGGGAAGACGACAACGATCCGTTAGCGGGATGGTTTTTGTTTGGCTTGGACGAGCAACCGGTATTGATGGCGCATGAGTCCATTGTAGATCGGTACGTGGTTGTTCAACAACCCTGCCGCGAATGTTGGGATGATTGTGAAGAGGAGTAATCAGGATTGTCGGGCGATCAACTCTTCCGTAAAAGCTTTTAATACTTTTTTTGCAGTTTTGTTTCCGCCAACTTTTTCCAGTTGTTTAAACCCTTTCTTAAAGTATAGTTTGATTTTGCCTTCGGTTAATTCAGGAATCTGAAGTTCATTAAAAATCTGCTTAACTGCTTTGACCTTGGCCTGCTTGTTAAATTTCTTTGCCTGCAACCACTGCTGAAGCTCAGCACGTTGTTGCTTGTTGGCGCGTTCAAGCGCAGTAATCAGTAAAAAAGTTTTTTTGTTCGCAATAATGTCACCACCTACCTGCTTGCCAAATTTTTTTGGATCGGCATATGCATCCAGTAAATCATCCATCAACTGAAAACCAATGCCGATGTTGATCCCAAATTCACGCAACGCCTTGCAATCGGTTTTGGAGGCGCCTGCCAACATGCCGCCCAACTCGAGGCTGAAACCCAATAGCACGGCAGTCTTCTGACGAATCATGTAGATGTATTGTTCTACGGTTACCTGATTCAGGGTTTCAAATTCCATGTCCCATTGCTGCCCTTCGCACACTTCAGCTGCACAGGTGTTAAACGCTTTCAGTACCGGCTTCAACGTTTCCGGTTTCAGCGACAAGAACATGTTGTACACCTTTACCAGCATCACATCTCCGGAAAGAATGGCCGTGTTCACATTCCATTTTTCGTGCACGGTAACATTTCCCCTGCGCAGCGGAGCATTATCCATGATGTCGTCATGCATCAACGTGAAGTTGTGAAAGGCTTCTAAGGCCACTGCATAGGGCACAGCCTGCTTCACAGATTTTTTAAAGAGCGAATAACCCAGTAACACCAGCAGCGGGCGCATGCGTTTGCCCCCAATGTTCATCAGGTAGCGGATCGGTTCGTATAGGGAAGCGGGTTCGTTTCCAAAATTGTGGTGTTGAATTTCTTGTTCAATCCAACTTCTATAAGTCCCAGGAGTTATATGATTTTTTTTTGACACCGACTTTGAGATTCGGGCAAATATATAGATTGCCGGTACTACCGGCAATCTATATGGAGGCAATTATGTTTAAGGATAGAATTTTTTTAGTTGATGATTATGTGATGTGATTCTTCCTTGTCTTTATCTATACTTATCTTTAGTAGATACCTTCCTTTGTTAAGACCGATTACATCAATTTCGGTTTTATCAAATAGAATTCCTTCAAACACGACTGAGTTGGTGGCGAGATCGTAAAGTTTGTAAGAATGATTGTTTTGAATTTTTTCATTGATGGTTAAACTTAATTGGCTAATCTCGGTACTTATTAGACTACTTTTTTCAATAGTAAGTATTTCTGATGCTGGATTCGGAAAATAGCTGTAATAAAATCCCCCCTGATAACACGGATTGAAGTGTATTTCTGAATATGTTGCAGAAATACCGCAGGCGTTCATCGCTTTAACACCAACGCTGTAATTCATTATTGAACAATTATTTCTTGGTATTGGCATAGTAACATAATCACTATTTTGACCTGGGCCGGTATATAAAATGCCATCGCGATACCATTGATATCCGGATGCATCCGGAACAGGGTCAACCATAGCCTTAATACGTCCCAGCCAGGGGTCGACAACTACGCTGATGAATCCTGTAGGTTTGCGAGTGCCAACCCAAACATTTTTTGTTATTGGCAAAACACCACAACCTCCTGGTATCGTAAAAGTAATACTGCCTTGTCCGGTGGTTGAGGTTGTTGCAGCACGCAGTGCGGCAGTTGTTCCGTCTCCGGAAGAAGATGCTCCTCCGGTTGTTGCAAATAAGCCAGCCGGAGTGGCAGCCCATGTTATCGAAGCACCTGTTGGAGGATTATTCAGGGTAAAACCAGAGTTAGTGGTGCAAAGAACGTCTGTACCTGCAATGGTAGCCCCGATAGATGGATCTGCACATACGTACGCACAACTAAAAAAAGCGGGTTGGCCAATAATTTCCTGAAAAAGCCAACGCCCATTTCGAAGCGTTATCCGCGTATGAATTTGATTTGAGAATCCCGCCTCTGTTGGGTTTGAGAAGAAGTTTGCGGCCACAACATTTTTAGGTGCTGCTGGCGGTGCCGAGGGGGAGTAACTTCGGGTAATATCATTCAGCGTAATGGATTGTTGCCCACCTCCAACATCCAGTGCGCTGAAAGTAGGAATAAAGGAAAACCGCGTAATGGAAAACATATCTGCAAATGCAGCGGGAATCTCAAACGCGGCAATGTCATAAATTCCCCCACTGTTGTTATCAAGCGGCAGGTATGAAGCGAGTGAATGAAACTCTTTGTCAAAAAGTGTGGTGTTAGTATTGATCACGAACAAGATTTTTCTTTTAACCCACAATTTTCCTTTATAAACCCGCTGGGCCGACTGGTCAGGCAACGCATTGACAATGAACTGTGCTTTAACGTCCGTGCGGGTGGTAAGGATATTTCCGCCTATGGCAAGTTGCGGGTAGGTTGTAAGCAGGGCAAGCGGAGAGAGCAGGTTGCCTACCAGGTTTATCCAGTATTTTAATTTGAAGCTTTCCGAAAAATTTATAAACTCAGCATGGGGTGCAAACCCCTGATCTGTACCGCACTCCGACCCGCTGGCTAAAACGATGTTACGAATACCCCCTTGCTGCGGATACCCGAGAGTGTTGTGGTATTCATTCATAAAGGTTTCATGAATTGAGTTATTATGAAAGATAAAATGGCCGGAGCCAACAACTGAATACCGGAGCATTTGTCTTGCCGCAGGGCGGTTAAGCAACCTGTGAGCGCGGCCAAGCTCAGGCATAAGGCGGCCCAATGTTAAGCTTGCCGGGCTGTACGTTATGCCCGGCAGGCCGAACCCTATGCCTATACCGCTAAGATGGCTCACCGCTGCCTGAAAGCCTACAGGAATGTTAGCTCCCTGATGAGGACTGTCGAATGAGCAATACAATCGGGTGTCATGGGTTTTGTTGTCCAACTCCATATCGCGTAGTGCATAACGTGCAACAAGACCGCCCATACTGAATCCGATCACCACATTTTGCTGCATCACCCCATTATAAGGTTCCTTTACCGAGTTTACCCACTCAATAATATTTTCAACTAAGTACGCATTACGCTGTATATAGTCGGTGCCGTCATCAAAGTCAATAAAAATAAGGTCGAAGTCCTCGCCCTCTAAAGCATCGCTGAGGGTAGCATAGTGCGTACCATTATGAGTGTAGTTGATAAGCTGATCAATACCATTTCTTCTTGAAATAAAATCTTCAAATGAATAATTCTGCTCAGGATCACCCGGTGTTAAAATATTCCATCCGTCAAAGCCTTCCACTACAATCAGCGGTCTGCGTATTTCGCGCTGGGGGTTGGTGTATTCAACCGTAACCCGCGCCCCGGCCACCTGGCCCTGGTAAGCTTTGGGTGCCGGAAAACCCGTCAGCGGAAAATCAAACGTATCTACGTTCAGCCCCCCATACCGCGCCTGTATGTCGGGTATTTCATCAACGAAAAATTTGGTGCGACTTTCGCGGAACGAGGCATCGGTGTAGGTGAGTTTGAACTTCAACACCTTTTCGTCTTCGGTGGTATAGTATACATTAACCGGTACATTGGCCTGCAGGGTTTGATACCCTTGCCCATCATTAAAATCTACTTGGAGGGAGGCTACGGTTTTGCCCGTGTTGGAAACAAACAACTCTGGCTTGAACATAAACTGGTGCGAGCCGCCTTTCAGCCAATTGCGCGTGGGGGCGAGTGCAAAGGCATCTTTGATTTCATAAGGCGTTGTCGGTCTGCCCGGTGTGTCGTAAATTTTGTTGTTACTTACATACACCAGGCTGGGCACGGCATTATCCTTGAACCGTTCATAGTTAAGGTGCAGCCCGGTGATTAAAATAATGCCGCTGTGCTGTATTCCCAGTGTGTCGACCAGGTCAAATACAGTCACAGGTTCGGGTATAGTAGCATTGATATTGAACCGGCAAGTGTAGAGCGAGAGGTAGAGCGATTGCAACTCGGTAAGCTCAATGTAGTTGGTGTCGCTTGGTATGCCGTTGAACTTGTCGATGTTGGTAAAATAAATGCCGTAGTCGGTAAGCAACCCGGTGGTTACGGGCGTGCGGTTTACATGCTGGAAAATGGATTCAATTTCATTTTTCCAGGCATCCGATACCTGCGCCCAGGTTTGCATGCAGCAAAGCATGAGCAGGATTGAGAGGATTCTTTTCATCATGTTCGGGGGTTATGGTTAAACTTTATTTTAAGGAGCATAATTAAGATCGAAACGTCCGTGAGTAACCTTTATAATTTTATCGCAGTCATCCGAGTATGCTTCAAACTCAAATGTGCCGGAGATAATAAAATTGGTTTGGTCGAAATGGGTAATGACTAATTTCCCCTCGTATGAAATTGATGTAACATAATCACAGTTATTTCTTATGTCTTCAACAAGACCAAACATCTGTGGATACTCTGATAATAAATACTCCCCAGTTTCTAAGTTGTTTTCAAATAAGCCTATTATAATTCCTTGATTAAAATCCTTATTTATCAAAGTAGCTGTAATTGATAATACTCCTTCTTGATAAAAAGAAAGTGCATCAATCGAAGTTTTTGTCACCCAGGCTTTGCCATCTACGAGGCAGCCAAAGGTGTTTTTGCCTTCCTGCGTTGCGGGGGGGAGTTTTTCCAATTCTGTTTTGGGTTTTTGGCCTTTTTCAAACAGGTCGCAGCTTTCGAGTGATGCCATAGTGCCCAACAGCAGCAGAAGAGTGGTTATCGGAAGCATTTTTTTCATGATGGTTAAGGTTAATTCCTTTTTTCTATAAACGTTTTGTTGGATAGGAGTAACTCCTATTAATTATGAATTATTTGCTCCGGGGCCATATTATAGGATAAACTCCTACTGTATGTGTTGTTCTTTGTACAAAATAAGGTTTTGTCGCGCTTAATAAAAATTGGTTCTATAAACTGCTAATAAAGTCCCGTGAAATGTGTGAGGCGATTAGTTCCTACTATCATTCCCATATTGCCTGCCTTTAAACAAGCTTAATGAATTTATGAAAAACACCTAATTAAAGTAAGATAGTGTTGACTTAATTTTAATGAAGGATGCGCGAGGCTGTAAATGGCGACATTCACATGGGGAATTCGCAGAGAACTTTTTCGATTTTTTGGAGTGCAAGGGGATTTAAAGATTTTTTGATTTCTCTTTAGCAAAAACCAAATCAATCAGCCTGCGATCAACATCGGTTTTCTTTACGCGTACCCGAACCTGATCGCCCAACGTGAAAATCTTTTTGTTTCGTCTGCCTACAATGCAGTAGTTCTTTTCATCGAATTCGTAGTAGTCGTCATCCATGTCGGCCATGCGGATCATGCCTTCGCACTTGGTTTCAATAATTTCCACGTAAATGCCCCACTCGGTAACACCGGAAATCAAGCCATCGTATGCTTTATCACCAGCCATCAACGACATGAACTCAACCTGCTTGTATTTGATGGAAGCCCTTTCGGCATCGGCTGCGCGTTTTTCACGATCAGAAGAGTGGACACATTTTACCTCATATTCAGTTTTGCTTACCGGGCTGCCGCCATCCAGGTAATGCTGCAACAAGCGGTGCACCATCATATCCGGATACCTGCGGATGGGTGAGGTGAAGTGTGAGTAATGATCGAATGCTAAACCAAAGTGACCCTTCGCATCGGTTGAGTATTTTGCTTTGGCCATAGAGCGCACGGCCAGTTGTTGTAAAACATTCTGTTCCGGTTTGCCTTCAATCTCATTCATCAATTTGTTTAATGATCTCGAGATGGACCGCTCCTCTACATTTAACCGATGCCCGAATTGTTTGGCAAAATTGGCAAAGTCTTTAACCCGATCCGGATCAGGATAATCATGAATACGATAAACAAATGTATTTTTCTCCGGGCCTTTCTTTTGATTGTAGACGTGTGTCGCTACACGCTTGTTGGCCAGCAGCATAAACTCCTCAATCAGCTTGTGTGCATCCTTTCGCACTTTCGGAACAACGGCTAACGGCCTGCCTTTTTCATCAAGCTTGAATTTTACTTCTGTGGTTTCAAAGTTTACCGCTCCTTTAGCAAAGCGATCTTTCTTCAGTTTAAGGGCAAGTTCGTTCAGTGTTTTTAGTTCTTCTGCAAACAACCCCTTGCCACTTTCAATTACCTCCTGCGCTTCTTCGTAGGTAAACCGATGATCGGAATGGATAATGGTTCTTCCAAACCATTCTGTAACAATGTTGGCATGTTTATCCAATTCAAAAACGGCAGCAAATGTCAGTTTATCTTCTTTCGGACGCAGCGAACAAAGCTCATTGGAAAGTCTTTCCGGTAACATGGGAATGGTGCGATCTACCAGGTACACGGATGTGGCCCGGTCAAAAGCTTCTTTCTCCAGGTTTGAGTTGGGTTGAATGTAATGCGTTACATCGGCAATGTGAACACCCACCCGGTAATTACCGTTGGGTAATATTTCCAATGATAGCGCGTCATCAAAGTCCTTGGCATCTTCCGGGTCGATGGTGAATGTAGTCATCAGCCGGAAGTCCCAGCGTTTTTTGATTTCGTTTGGTGTAATGCCTTCGTCAATTTTTTTAGCCTCTTTTTCGATGGCAGGCGGAAATTTAAACGGCAAGCCAAACTCGGCCATGATGGAATGAATCTCGGCTTCGTTTTCACCGGCTTTTCCGAGAATGTTAATCACCTTGGCTTCCGGGTTGCCCTCGCCATCTCCCCAATTCAATACTTCAACAATTACCTTGTCGTTGGATTTTGCTCCATTAATATTTCCCTGGGCAATAAAAAAATCTTTGTGGATTTTCCGATAGTCAGCAACTACAAATGCAAAGTTTTTGGAGAGCTCCAGCCTGCCCACAAATTGTGTGCGTCCTCTTCGAAGAATTTCGACCACCCGTCCTTCCGGATGTTCGCCATGCCGGGTAGGAAGTATAGCGATGTTTACGGTGTCGCCATCAACGGCTGAACCCAAATCGCGTGCTTTAATGTACACATCGGGCCGGTCCTCGCCCACCGACACATAGGCGAAGCGTGAACTGACATGATCAACAATGCCGGTAAGGGTTTTTCCTTTTTGAGCGGTAGCATAAGTGCCGTTGCTCAGTTCTTTTATTTTTCCGGATTCCTCCAGCTCATACACCGAAAACGTCATCGCCTTGATGTCGTCTCGCTTTTTTAACCCCAGCTTTTTAGCGATTTGCTTGATGCTGTAGGCGCGACCGGGTGTTTCATTCAGTGCAGAAAGTATTCCGGATTCAAATTGTTGTTTGAAGGAAGGCGTATGTTTAGTTTGTTTTTTCTTTTTAGACATGTTTAGTAATTCAATTTTTCAGGATCCATTCGATTGTCCCAGAATCGTAAAAGTTCAACCTGATTGTTTTTTACCTTATAAAACAAGCTGACCTGACTTACGATGACACATCTGTGAATCTCAGGTTTTTTGGCAGATGAAACGAAAAGAAGGGGATTATCAGAAATGAGTTGCAAGATTTGCTCCGTGCGATCAATAAAATTGATTGCTTCTTTTTCAGTCCAATGTGCATTCAGATAATCCAAAATGGCAAAATAATCGCGCCTTGCGTCAGGTGACCAGCGTATTTCATACGCCATTAAGTTTTAAATTTTTGTTTCACTTCGCTCATTACCTCTTCATGCGAGAGACCTTTGCCTTCAGCCATATCTTTCTCAGCTTTTTCGATGCCTGATTTGAGTGAAGCGGGTAAATCATCCCAAAAATCTTTACCCAAACTTTTTGCCAACAGATCATCAACGATGGCATCCAGATTTTCAAGCAACCGGGTGTCGTTAATCCGGTTGATCTTTGCCGTGATTTCTTTCTTTACTTCAGCTGCGCTCATTTCTTGTCAAAAAGTAGATAAATATACTAAAAACACCAATCCAACCCGTTAGTTCAATTTAAGAATCATTCAAGCATGAATGATATTATGCTCCGCAATCAGCGGAACTCCCTTCATCCGAAGGTAAAGTTGTGTTAATACCACTACATCGCTTACGCAGTAATCTTTAATTCTCTCAAGATCTTTTTCTTTGTAATAAACGGAGTTCACCTGGCTTCCATCAATGCCGTTTTTGCTGGAAGGGATATTGAAAATGGCGGCCAATAAATCGAGCGAAGTATAATGCTTGTAATCGCCAAACTTCCAGAGCTCCATGGTATCGAGGTGGTTTACTTCCCACGATTTTTTTCCGGCCAGGTTAAGCGGAGCGGGCAACGCGATACCGTTTACCAGCATTCTGCGACTCATGTAGGGGTAATCGAATTCTTTACCGTTGTGCGCACAGAAGCGGATACTCGCATCTAGCTTGTCGAGCATGAATTTGAATTCAGTAAGCACAACTTTTTCATCGTGCCCGTAATAGGCTTTTGTCTTTAAGCCAAGCTCGCCCGATTCGGTATCATACAACTTGCCCACGGCAATGCAGACCACTTTTCCGAATTCGGCATAAATGCCTGCGCGCTGATGAAACAACTGCTCATCGGTTACACCTTCTTCGCGTTTTAAAAAGGAGGCTTTTCGCGACCATTGAGTTTTTAGCCGCTCATCCAATGAAGCGAAGTTGTCGGTACTGGCTACCGTTTCAATATCCAAAAAAAGAATGTCGCGTAGTTCGGGTATCATGAGTGCAGTATTCCTTCCATTTCCAATTCCTTAATATACGTAATATTATCCTCGTGAATGGAATCGGGTACGAAAACAAAGCGCTTATCAAAAATTTTTGTGCCGATATAGTAGCTCACCCAATATTCATTGTTTAGATGAAACACGGCCGGGTCAATGGGTTCAATCAATGCGGCACTTTCTGCGGCCACGGTTTCCAGAAAATGACGTAAGATGGAAGTCTGCTGTTCTTCGCCATCTTTCACACCGTATCCTTTGCTGGCGACTAATGTATTCTCAATCGGAAACGTATTTTTATTGATCAGGTAGACTCTCCACTCATCGCTTTCACCCGGTTGTTTCTTTCGGGCAATGGCAACGGTTACATTTTTTACTTCAGGTATTTCAATATCGCGAATCATACTAACTCCATTTCAAACAGGTGTGCAAGTTTTGTTTTCAAAATTTCTTCAACCGCTTTCATATCTTGCTTTTTGCCCAGTTCAAACTCCATAGAGGTAACAGCTTTATCATCAATACCACACGGAACGATGTAATCGAAATAGTTCAAGTCGGCATTTACATTAAAGGCAAAGCCGTGCATAGCCACCCAGCGACTGGTTTTTACTCCGAGGGCGCAGATTTTACGTGCACGACTTTCATTGTCCGGATCAAGCCACACACCTGTAAGTCCTGGAATGCGACCAGAAGAAATCCCGAATTCAGTGAGCGTTTGAATTACGGCTTCTTCCAGCAGGCGCATGTATTGGTGAATGTCGGTGAAGAAATTTTCAAGGTCAATAACCGGGTACCCAACAATTTGCCCCGGGCCGTGGTACGTAATATCGCCACCGCGATTGGTGTGTACGTAAGAAGCCTGAATGGTGTGGAGGTTTTCTTTTTTGATTTTCAGGTTGGCTTCATCGCCACTTTTACCTAAGGTAAAAACATGCGGGTGTTCACAGAAAATCAGGAAGTTCTCGGTGGGCTGTTGCTGCTCAACCGGCAAGTCGCGGTTTGCCTTTTTAACCTCCAGTATTTTTGCAAAAAGCGAAGCCTGGTAATCCCAGGCTTGTTTATAATCGATAAGTCCGAGGTGAATGAATTGCGTTTTGCGGTTGATGAGCGCGTTCACTTGATTTTATCCAGTTCCCCCTTCAAGTAATTGATCGATTCAATCGGATCGGGCTCCACACCATTCTCGCGCGCCAGGTAGTAGGAAACCCAATCGGTGAGATGAATGAGGTAGTAGTATTGCTCAAGCAGGGAAGCACCTTCACCCACCACATCAATAATCGGGTTCGATCGTTTTTCAAAAATATCGCGACAGATTTCCATGCGTTTCTCTACGCGCTCATGATCGTGGTCGGAGTACATATAAATCACCTGAAGCATCGGCATCAGGTTTTCCGGAAACTGCCAACCCACCAGTTCGTTGTGGTTCATTTCCGGAAATGTATTGATGTGCGCCAGGTGCTTGGCGTTTTCATTTAATTGTTGCTGAAAGCGAAGCGCCATCGCATACAACCGGTTGTCGCAGTAAATCATCGGCAATTTGCCTTTGAGTTTTCGTGCGATCAGCTCCGCTTCGTTTTGAATGCCTTTCTCTCCACGATCCAGAAACTGAATGGCATTCTCTGTTTCTTTGATATAGGTTGATCCAATAAGTCCGGTATGATACAACACCGACAGCAGGGCAATCATGTTGTAGGCAAGCATGGCACGCGGACTGTCAGATCCTGCAGGTAGCTGGATATAGAACAAATTATACTCACGTGCGATGTCGATCAGTTTACCACCCGAAGCCACAACAATTACGTGCGCACGCTTCAATAATGCTTTGTTCAAAGCAGCAATGGTTTCCTCGGTGTTGCCGCTGTAACTGCAGGCAATAAACAACGTATGCGGACTAACAAACTGGGGGATGTTGTAACTCTTGCACACCGTTATCGGAATGGGAATCCGGCCAAAGGTAAGCGACTCCACCAGGTTGGCGCCAATGCCCGATCCGCCCATTCCGGCAATCACCACATTGCGGATGTCGCTGCCCGGGCGCACCAGATCAATAGACTCACTTATTTTCAGTGCCTCGGCTAACTGGCGGGTAAAGCTCTCAATGTATTTCTTTGTTGCTGACATAGCGCTAAATTCACATCAAAGGTATTACTTAATGCATGAAATTAGAATGCTAGTAACAGAATTGTAACATTTATGTCGGATAAAGCCGCCATTGGAAAAAAAGGAGAGGACCTGGCAGCCGCGTATCTGGAGCAAAGAGGGTATCAGGTTGTGGCGCGGAACTTTCGCCACAAGCACGCAGAGATTGACCTGATTGTGAAAAAGGAAAACTGGTTACTGTTTGTGGAAGTGAAAGCCCGTAGTTCGAGTGCGTTTGGTGAGCCGGAAACGTTTGTAGATTTTAAAAAGGGAAGAAAAATTTTTGAAGCGGCTGAAGCATACATTTTTGCCAACGATTGGCACGGGCACATCCGGTTTGATATTATTTCTGTGAAGTTGGGGAACCCGCCTGAGATCAGGCATTTTGAGGATGCAATAAATTAGGAGGTTTGATCACCCGCCTTTATTGTTTCGATAGATCTCCCTTCCCTTATCGCTCCACTCAACTTTAATGAATGGTGTTACATTTTTATCGAAGGGTTCTTTGGGATACGCGATCAGTTTTTTTCTTCGTCCGCTGGGATAATACTCGTACCAATCGCCCACGCGTTGATCCCACCGGTATTCACCCGTAACCGCTACCTGACCGTTTTCAAAAAACATGTAGTAGTTGCCTTCCTTCTCCCCGAATTCAATTGGAATAATTTCTTTGGGTTTCTTGCGCTCCACGGGATCATAATAACTGATCATGGATTCGCGGGGCCAACCTCGAAAATATTTTTCTTTGTCCGTAAGCGTACTGTCGCGGTTGTACTTCATCCACCTACCGTGCTTGGTGCCCTTGTAAAAGATGCCGGTTTCCAGGATCACATTATTTTGCGTTTTCTTATATGGCCCATGAACCAACACGCCTTTCTTCGGATCGAACCGACTGGTGCGTACAATTTCCCCACGAGCAAAGTCGTAGTAATAAATGTCGCGCACCAGTGTTTCGGGCAATTCAGGTTTTTTCAGGTAATAGAAGTTTTCGTAAACCGTGCGTTCACCCACCCCTTTGCGGGAAAAGCCCTTTTTGGTTTTGATGCCGTAAAAAACTTTCTTCTTTACCTTTTTCTTTTTCGGAGTGTTGATCGGCTCTTCTTCCTTTTCAAAGTCGAGGTTTACCGGTGTGTCAATGGTAAACATGCGATCCTGCTCTTCTTCCTGGGCAAGCAGGGAAGTGCCGGTAAGGGCGAACAATCCGGTTAAAAGAAAAAGCTTTATGCGCATACGCCTTAAAAACGATGCTAAAATTGAAAAAGTATAGGCAAAATCGCAATTACCCCCTCCGACCTGCGGACACATTCCCCCTGTCAGGGGAGGAATCCGTGTGTAAGCATTAGGCTACAAACTCCACACTTCGCTTAATAAAATTAGTCAGGTCGGCACCGGTTAGCATATTCTGCGAAAGCAACGCAAGATCATAAGCCTGCTTGGCCAGTTTTGTTTTCTGCTCTTCAGTTTCAGCTTTCAGAATTTTCTGCACAATGCTGTGGTTGCCATTCACGGTTACTGCATAGCTGTCGGGCATGCTGCCCATAAAGGCGTAACCGCCACCACCCATTTTGGCCATGTCTTTCATCCTGCGCATAAATTCGCTCATGGTAATCACCACCGGTAAATCATCGGTGGCCATAGCCTCAACGGCAACGGTCATGTTGGTGTTGTTGATGGCTTTTTCAAAGATGTTTTTTACCTGTTCCTTCTCATCGTTACTCAACACACTTTCGGTTTTCTCATCTTTATCGATAAGCTTATCGGCTGTGTCGCTGTCAACACGTTTGATTTGCGTCTTCTCCAGTTTTTGCTCCAGCGTGTTAATAAAGTGGTTGTCGAGAATACCATCAAGCAACAAAACATCGTATGCTTTATTTTTAGCCGATTCAATAAAACTGTGTTGCTTGCCGGTGTCAGAGGCATACAGGTAAACCACATTCTTGTCTTTGTCGGTTTGGTTGGGCTTTACTTTCTCTTTGTATTCATCAAACGTGAAGTATTGATTGTCCACATTTTTGAATAGGGAGAAATCTTTTGCGCGATCGTAGAATTTTTCATCGCTGATGATGCCATACTTCACAAAGATGTTGATGTCATCCCATTTCTTTTCAAAATCCTTGCGATCCTTCTTGAATAAATCCTGAAGCTTGTCGGCTACTTTTTTGGTTATGTGCTGACTGATCTTTTTCACGTTGGCATCGCTTTGCAGATAGCTGCGCGATACGTTCAGCGGAATATCCGGTGAATCAAGTACACCGTGCAGCAACATGAGAAAATCAGGCACTACGTCTTTCACCTCATCGGTAATGAACACCTGGCGTGAATAGAGTTGAATTTTATTTTTCTGTATTTCGAAATCGTTTTTCACCTTGGGGAAGTACAGCACGCCCGTGAGGTTGAACGGATAATCTACATTCAGGTGAATCCAGAACAATGGGTCTTCACTGAATGGATAAAGCTCCTTGTAAAATTTCAGGTAATCTTCATCCTTTAAATCGTTTGGCGATTTTGTCCAGATGGGTTGGGTGTTGTTGATGATGCGATCAACGGTAACCGACTTATACTTTTTCTTTCCGTCTTTATCTTCGCCATCTTCGATGCTTTCTTCTTTCGTCCCAAACTTGATTTCAACCGGCAGGAACTTGCAGTATTTTTCGAGGATGCCTTTTAAACGGAATTCATCCAAAAATTCTTCTGAATCGGCATTGATGTGAAGGATCACATCCGTGCCACGGGTTTCTTTTTTGGCCGCACCGATTTCAAATTCAGTTGAACCATCGCATGTCCATTTAGCGGCTTCGTTTTCTTCTTTGTACGATTTGGAAATAACCTCAACCTTATCGGCCACCATAAAGGCAGAGTAAAAGCCCAACCCGAATTTTCCGATGATGTCTTTTGCATCGGTTTTATCCTTGAACTTTTCAACAAACTCAGTTGCTCCCGAAAAGGCAATCTGGTTAATGTATTTTTTTATTTCATCGGCTGTCATGCCAATGCCTTTGTCGCTAACGGTAATGGTTTTCTTTTTCTTATCGAAACTCACCTCAATTTTCAAATCGCCCAGTTCGCCATTAAACTCACCCAGGGAGCTGAGTTTTTTCAGTTTTTGCGTGGCATCCACTGCATTACTCACCAACTCGCGAAGGAAAATCTCATGATCGGAGTAGAGAAATTTCTTGATGATGGGGAAGATGTTCTCGGTATGGATGGAAATGGTACCTTTTTCCTTTACGGCTGCCATAGTGTATAAATTTTCAGTTTTAGGGTTAAAAAATGGGCAGGAACAACAAAAATCCCTGCGCAGGGCAGGGATTCAAAAGTTATTCCAAAGGGTTTTGGGTGACAGGTTGGCAGAAGTTAGTTCTATTCGGCATTGGCATCCAAAAGAGAGATGCAATGACTCGGAACTCGTTTAAGGATGCTTTCGAAAAATATAGTTTACCGCAACCGATCCGAATCTTTTACAATACGTTCATCCCTGCGAATAAACCGTATCGCCAACCAGTTTGAAATTACTGCCGCTCCGGCAAGGATGAGCCATACTTTTCCTGTAGCACCCTGATGCTGTTCTATCAGTTTGTGGGTGAACATAACGGCACTTACCATGAATCCTGCAAGAATTAATGAGTTTAAGGCACCCAACTTTATTTGAAGTTGCCGGTTGTCGAATCGCCTGATGGTCAGTATGGCTATTGTAATAGCGGCCACAGCCAGTATGGCCGTTACGGAATAGGGTAAGTATGAATAGGTTGTGTTTTCGAGCAGGTAGAAAGGTGTAAGCACCAATGTTGTTTCACCAGTCTGGACTTGCCAAATGGGTTGTACAAGGGCTACAAGTAGTGAAACAATGGTTATTACCAGAAATACAGTTTGAATTCTTTGCCACATAAATGGGTTGCTTTAACTTGGTCGGCAAAAATAGCAAAACCACCATCCTCTGCCTAAAGCATTTCTGAACAACGGCAAGGATTTATGTAACCTGATTTGATTTTGAGAAGCGCCTACATTGTTGATATACTCCGGACCCCCATTGGAAAATATGGTGGAACGCTGGCTTCCGTGCGTCCGGATGACCTGGCCGCCCATGCTATAAAAAAACTGATCGAACGAAATCCTTCTGTTGATGTGAACGCCATCGAAGATGTTGTGTTTGGCGCAGCCAATCAAAGCGGTGAGGACAACCGAAATGTGGCCCGCATGGCGTTGCTGTTGGCAGGGCTTCCCAAAGAAATTGGTGGGGTTACGGTTAATCGCTTATGTGCCTCCGGACTTCAGGCGATTATGGATGCCTCGCGTGCTGTGATGTTGGGTGAAGCGGATGTGTACATTGCCGGTGGTGTGGAAAGCATGAGTCGCGCGCCCTTTGTGATGGCTAAGGCCACGGAACCTTTTTCGCGCAAAGCAGAAGTTTTTGATACCACTATGGGTTGGCGATTTATCAACTCAAAACTTTCCAAACTGTATCATCCGTATTCGATGGGTGAAACAGCCGAGAACGTGGCTGAAAAATGGAAGATCAGTCGCGAAGAACAGGATCGATTTGGATTGGCTTCACAGGAAAAATACCAACGCGCACACGAGGCAGGAAAATTTAAAGATGAACTTGTTTCAGTTCCCGTTGCACAAGGAAAAGAAGTAATTGACTTTACAAAAGATGAGCATCCGCGTGCAACATCGTTAGACAAACTTGCTTCCCTGAAACCTGCTTTTAAAGAAGGAGGTACCGTTACGGCCGGAAATTCTTCGGGTATTAACGATGGGGCTGCTGCCAGTTTGATTGTAAGTGAAGAAGCGTTGAAGAAGTACAACCTCAAGCCCCTCGCCAAGGTTGCCTCGTTTGCCATTGCCGGTGTTGATCCGGCCTACATGGGTGTAGGTCCAGTGCCAGCTGTTCAAAAAGCGTTGAAGCGCGCAGGATTAAAAATCAGCGACATCGGTTTGGTTGAATTGAATGAGGCATTTGCGTCACAATCGCTGGCTTGTGTTCGTGATCTTGATCTCAATCCTGAAATTGTCAATGTAAACGGAGGCGCCATAGCCATTGGTCATCCGCTTGGTTGCAGTGGCGTACGCATTAGTGCAACACTTATCCATGAAATGAAAAGACGAAAAGTAAAATACGGTGTGGCTACCATGTGCATTGGGGTGGGGCAGGGAGCGGCTATCGTCTACGAAAAGTGTTAGCAGATGATTTTAGTTGGACTTGTTCAAATACTATATAGGGTTAAGTAGGCAATCAGCAGTATACAATAGGCAAAGTACGCCTATTGCCTACTGTTTACTGCCTACTGCTTACTACTCCTCATGAGATACTTCTTCGAGATAACCTATAACGGCTCAAATTACGCAGGCTGGCAAAGTCAGGCGAATGCCGTGGGTGTGCAGACTGTGGTGGAAGATGCGTTGAGTAAATTGTTTCGAACACCGGTCAAGATTGTTGGCAGCGGAAGAACGGATACCGGGGTGCATTGTGCGCAGCAGTTTTTTCATGCTGATATTGAAAAGTCATTTAAGGAAGATGACCTGATTCATCGGCTTAATTCCTTTTTGCCGAGGGACATTGCCATCCGCTCCATTCGGGAAGTAAAGCCCAACGCCAGTGCGCGTTACGATGCCATTGCCCGTTCGTACGAGTATCACATTACCACGGTAAAAGATCCGTTGCTGATCGGCCTGGCGCTCCATTATTTTAAACCGGTAAATATTCAAACCATGAACCGGGCCGCTGCGTTATTACGCGGTGAGCACGACTTTGAATGCTTCAGCAAGGTAAAGACCGATGTAAATCACTTTCTTTGCAACATTAAAAAAGCAGCGTGGAAGAAAGAGGGCAATCGATTGGTATTTACCATCACAGCCAACCGCTTTCTGCGCGGCATGGTGCGGGCCATTGTAGGTACCTTGCTGGATGTGGGTACCGGAAAAATTTCAGTTCAGGATTTTAAACAGATTATCTCCAGCAAAGACCGGAAAAAAGCAGGCGCTAACGTTGATCCTCACGGACTCTACCTAGTGCAGGTCAAGTATCCAAAATCAGTTTTTATTGATTAATTGAATTTGAAGAAATCCTTTGCGGGATTGATGTTTGGTGATGGAAAAAGAGCAAGTCAGTAGCGGAAATATAATCGACTTTAAGGTACTCAGGCGCATTATGCGCTTTGTGAAACCGTATAAATCGCGGTTTTATTTTTTGATTTTCTTAACGCTGGCCATTGGTATACTTACACCGCTCCGGCCGTTGCTCATTCAATGGACACTCGATAATCAAGTGGCCAATGGCGATTACCAGGGCATGTTAATGATGATGCTGGGCCTTATCGGCTTGTTGTTCCTGCAGTCGGTGGCGCAGTACGTACATACGTACATGTCGGGTTGGATGGGCCAGCAAGTGATTCGCGACATCCGAACCAAGCTGTATGAGCATTTGGTTAATCTTCGCCTGCGTTTCTTTGATAAAACCCCAATTGGCCGGTTAGTCACCAGAACAATTTCTGATGTGGAAACATTGGCCGATGTGTTCAGCGAAGGACTGGCCGCCATGGTGAGCGACCTGCTTCAGTTGATCTTCATTCTCGGGTTTATGTTTTACCAGGATTGGCGGTTGGCGCTGTTGAGTTTGGCCACCTTGCCCCTGCTGCTCATCTCCACATACATCTTCAAAGAAAAAATTAAAGTTGCCTTTAACGATGTGCGCAATGCCGTGGCCAACCTGAACACGTTTGTGCAGGAACACATTACGGGCATGAACGTGGTGCAGATATTCGCCAGTGAAAAAAGGGAGTACGAAAAGTTTAAAGCCATTAACGAAGAGCACAAGCAAGCCAACCTGCGCTCGGTATTGTATTATTCCATTTATTTTCCAGTAGCAGAAATTATTGCCGCAGCCGGTATCGGTTTGCTGGTTTGGTATGGGGCCAAAGGGGCCATCAATGTTGAAGAGACAGGCATTACCCTCGGTAAGCTCATTGCCTTCATCATGTACATTCAAATGTTCTTCCGTCCAATCCGCATGATTGCCGACCGGTACAACACCTTGCAAATGGGTATTGTTAGTTCATCGCGCATTATAAACCTGTTGGATAATGATGAGCACATCCAGAACAACGGAACCAAACAACCTGATCATATTCATGGTGAAGTGAAATTTGATCACGTTTGGTTTGCCTACAATGGAGAGGAGTATGTGTTGAAGGATGTGAATTTTGAAGTCAAAGCCGGTCAGACTATTGCGTTGGTTGGCGCAACGGGAGCAGGTAAGTCATCTATCATTAATCTGCTAAACCGTTTCTACGAAATCAATAAAGGAACCATTTCTGTTGATGGCTCCGATATTCGCGAATATGATCTTGGCTACCTGAGAAGAAATATAGGTGTGGTGTTACAAGACGTATTCCTCTTCTCCGACACCATTTTGAATAACATCACATTAGGCAATCCGGAAGTAACCGAAGAAATGGTGTGGCATGCAGCTGATCTGGTAGGAGCCCGTAAATTCATAGAGCGTTTACCCGGCCAGTTATCCTACAATGTGATGGAGCGGGGCGCAACCCTTTCTGTTGGTCAACGGCAATTGATCTCTTTCATTCGGGCGATGGTGTATGACCCCCGCATACTGGTGTTGGATGAGGCCACTTCTTCCGTGGATAGTGAAACAGAAGAAATGATTCAGCAAGCCATTGAAAAGATGATGAAGGGGCGCACCTCCATTGTTATTGCACACCGTTTATCCACCATTCAAAAAGCCGAAAAAATTCTGGTGCTCGATCTGGGTGAAATCCGTGAAGTTGGGAAGCATGATGAACTGCTGGCGCAGGATGGCTACTATGCCCAGCTCTACAAAATGCAGTACAAAGAGTTTGTATGACGCTTGTCTGCCCAGTAAGGTAATCCACCATCTCAAAATGCCTTAAGAATCAGCGATTAAGGTCAAATCGGTTATATTTGCTCTTAATGCGCTTTTCAACCTACCTGTTAACCTTGTTTTTGTGCGTCTTTGCGCTTACGGCTGCATGGGCGCAACGGCCAAAAGTGCATCATGGTGGTAAACTGATGCATTCACGCAGCAATCATAATTACAATACGATCAAGGTATCGCGCTCAAAGGCAAAAACAATTTGCCCGGTTTTTGAGGATACTGGTTATCCCTTTCACGGCATTGGCATCAAGCTGGGCGACCCTTTTGCCTTAACGTATAAGTATTACGCAAACAAGCATTTTTCATTTGGTGTAGACCTGGGCCGTTCAGCCAGTGGACTGTACAGCAGCTATTACAAAGAAGCTTTCAATGAATTTACCCGACCGGATACTTTACAGGAAAACCAGAGCACGGTTTACCTGGCGCATAAAGCCAAGTCGGATTGGGTAGGAGAAATTAAAGTTCTCTACCACATAAAAGCCGATAAGATAAGCGCAGGCTTGCAGGTTTATACCGGCATCGGCTGGGAGTGGCGGAGTTTGAACATTCAATACGATTACCTGTTGAATGATGGTATTTTTGACAATCAGATTGAGTTCATCACGCGCAAGCGGTTTACCTACGGTGCGCAAGGAACTTTAGGCATAGAATACTCTTATTTCAAAATGCCGGTTTCAGCTTTTATGGAGTTGGAAGTATTTGTTGATTTGCTTCGCGACCCGGGCTTTTATAAAGTTCAGGGAGGCGTTGGCTTACGCTATGTCTTCTGATTGCTCTTCGCTAACCTGAATCTCATCGGCTTTTGTTTGCTTGTCGTAGAGGTCTTTATAAAAGCCGCCCTTTTCCAATAACGATTCATGTGTTCCCTCCTCCACAATTTGTCCGTCATTCAACACAATGATTTTGTTGGCCAATTTGGCTGATGAAACGCGATGTGAAATGATAATTGTGGTTCGGTTTTGCATGATGCGCTTCAGGCTGTTGAGAATGTTGTTCTCCGTTTTGGTATCTACGGCCGAGAGGGCATCATCCAACATGAGGATGCGGGGTTCGTGAACAATAGCCCGCGCTATGGAAACCCGTTGCTTTTGTCCGCCAGAAAGCGTGATGCCCCGCTCACCTACGCGCGTACTGAAACCTTGTGGAAAGGCCATGATGTTGTGGTATACATCTGCATCGCGTGCCGCCTGAATGATTTTTTCTTCGTGCGGTTCCTGCATGCCAAAGGCAATGTTATTCGAAATGGTATCACTGAATAGAAAAACATCTTGTGGCACGTACCCCGTTTGTTTGCGCAATGCTTGAAGATTGTAATGCGAAATCGGGATGTCGTCAATGCGGATTTCGCCTTCTCTAACATCGTATAACCTTGAAATCAATGCAGAGATTGTACTCTTTCCTGAACCGGTTGTTCCAATAATCGCTAGTGATTCTCCCGGATTAACGGTGAAGGAAATATCTTTTAATGCTTTAATTCCCGTATCCGGATAGGTAAAGGAAACCTTGCTGAATTCCACTTTTCCCTGAATTTCTTTTTCCAGGTTTTTCTCCGATACAAGTGTGGATTCCGTTTTCAAAAACTCGTTGATTCTTTTTTGTGACGCTTCAGCGCGTTGCACCAGGCTGCTGGTATACCCTAATGAGGTTACCGGCCATGTCAATAAGTTCACGTAAATGATAAACTCGGCAATGTTGCCAAGGGTAAGGTTACCGCGAATTACTTCAGTGCTTCCTGCATAAATGGTAAGAATGGTACTGAGTCCGATCAGTCCCATAATGAGCGGAAAAAACAATGCCTGAACTTTGGTGAGCTTAAGTGATTGATGTTTGTATTCATCGCTTTCAAGTTCAAATTTCCGGATGGATTCATGTTCGCGGTTGAATGATTTCAGCACACGAATTCCACTGAATGCCTCCTGAACAAAAGTTGACAATCGTGACTGACTTTTTTGAATTTGTTCGGAGCGTCTTTCAATAATGTTGTTGACAAAATAAATGCTTAGCGAAAGAAGCGGTAATGGAATAAGTGCGTACCACGTAAGCATGGTACTAACATGAAACATCCAGGGGATCAACATCATGAACAACGTAATGAGTTGCAATCCATACATAATAGCCGGGCCAAGGTACATGCGCACACGGCTCACATCTTCGGAGATGCGATTCATCAGATCACCGGTGTTGTTCTTTCGGTAAAAGCTTAACGGAAGTGCCTGGTAGTGGGCAAATATTTCGTTCTTCAAATCAAACTCCACATGCCGCGACATGACAATAAGCGTTTGGCGAACGAGGTAAAGAAAAAATCCGCGTAGCAAGGCCATCAATAGAATTAATCCGGCATACATGAGAATACCGAAAGCAAAAACCTTGAAAAAGCTATCCTGTATGGAGAGTCCATCGAAGGTGCGATACACCCGAATGTTTTCAGAAACCAGGTCCAAAGAATGGCGAACAAGCTGTGCCGGAATGATCTGGAAGACGTTTGAGATGACCACAAACAGCAATCCAAGCAAGATCAACCGCTTGTATTTGAGTAGGTATTTATTGAGGTATTTAAGCTCCTTCATTTAATAAAATTTGGCGAACCTTTCTTAAAACGAAACAAACCACTATTGGTTTTCGCAAACGTTTGTTTTGGTTGCTAAGCAGGTAAAAAGCGGTACCTTTGTGCATCCATTTTTAACGTGATTTCCGCCCGGTTGCGGCCTGTAAAAGTAGTACAAACATTACTAAAACAAATTTGATGGAGATTAAAGCGCTAGAGAAAGTTGAGCAGGCCGGATTGTTCGGCACTGTCGCTCAAATGGGTCATGAGCAGGTTGTGTTTTGTTATGACGAAGCCACCGGCTTAAAATCGATCATTGCCATTCACAACACCGTACTGGGTCCTGCCTTGGGCGGTACACGCATGTGGCATTACAATGACGAGCATGAAGCCTTGGTTGATGTGTTGCGTTTGTCGCGCGGCATGACATTCAAAGCCTCCATCAGCGGGTTGAACCTGGGTGGTGGAAAAGCTGTGATTATTGGCGATGCCAAAACCATGAAGACTGAAGCCTTCATGAGACGGTTCGGAAAATTCGTGAATAGCCTGGGTGGTAAATACATTACTGCTGAGGATGTGAACATGAAAACAGCCGACATGGAGTACATCAGCATGGAAACCAAACATGTTACCGGCTTGCCTGAATCATTAGGTGGCGGAGGAGATCCTTCTCCGGTAACGGCATACGGCACTTACCTCGGCATGAAAGCTTCTGCTAAAAAAGTATTTGGTAACGACTCACTGGAAGGTAAGAAGATTGTTGTTCAGGGTGTTGGCCAGGTGGGTATGTACCTCGTAGAGCACCTGGTAAAAGAAAATGCCCAGGTGATGATTGCTGATATCAATGAAGAAAAAGTACAGATGCTGGCTAAGAAGCATGGTGTTAAAGCCGTTGCTCAGGATGCTGTGTATGATCTGGATGTAGATATTTATGCACCTTGTGCATTGGGTGCAACGTTGAATGATGATACCATTCCTCGCCTGAAGTGTAGCATCGTTTCGGGTGCAGCTAATAATCAGTTAAAAGATGAAATTAAGCATGGCTACATGCTGATCGATCGTGGCATTACATATGCACCGGATTTTCTGATTAACGCGGGCGGATTGATCAATGTGTACAACGAATACCTAGGCAACTATAACCGCGCCCGTGTATTTGAGCAGGCTGAGAAGATTTACACCACTTGCTTGAATATTTTCGCATTGGCGGAGCAGGAGAAAATCAACACGCAGGAAGCGGCCATTAAATTGGCTGAAAAGCGAATTGAAGAAGTTGGTCGTGTGAGAATTCCGCGTTAATAAAGGAATTGCTATTTTTGAAGTCGCTTGTTAAGGTTAGCCCGGCAAGCGACTTTTTTATTTTACTTTTTATTGTTCTTTGAAACATGCTTAATCGCAGAAGCCTCCGCATAAAAGTCATGCAAAGCCTCTTTGCCTTCCAACAAAGTAAAGAAGCGAATTACCTGTTGTGTTGCGACAACATTGAACAAGCCTTTGCTCCGGATTTAAACTCCATGGAGCCGCAGGATAAAAAAGAACTGACCAAGCAGAAGAAGGAAGCACTCAAGTTGCTGGATAAGGTTTTTGAAACAGCAGCTTCTGTTGAGCATGAAAACGAAAAAATCAAAAAAGTTGTAGAAGAAAGTTTGGATCACTACCGCAAAACGGTGGCTGACGATGTGCGCTTTTTCAAAAAGAGCCTCAAGCAGGATGTAGAAAAAATTTATCGCTACTACCTTTCCGTGTTAACGTTGGCTATTGCCATAGCTGAAGCTGCAAAGGCAGACAAAAAAATCAACCATTCGAATTTTGTAAATAATAAGTGGGTTCAAGGTTTACAAGCGAGCAACGATCTTAAAAAAGAAGCGCTTCGGTTAAATGCGACCTGGGATAATAAATTTGACCGTGTTCAGCTTTGGTTGCGCGATGTGGTAAAGCAGGATAACGAATACATGGCTTATCTTGATAAGAAGTCTCCTTCGGTTGATGATCAGAAACGAATCCTGAACCATGTATTTCGCAGGGTCATTTTGGGCAAAACCACCATCAACGATTTTTTTGAGGAGGAAGTGCTGCATTGGTCGGAGGACCGTGAGATTGTGAAAGGCATGGTGGAAAAGACAGTAAAGTCTTACGATCCGGCTTCCGGAGAGCCTTTGCATCTGCACCAGTTATCGCTCAATTGGGAAGATGACCTTCACTTTATTGAACACCTATTTTCAGGCTCCGTTAACCTGGCACCCGAATACAGCAAACTCATTGCCGACAACACCCGCAACTGGGAGGTTGATCGCTTGCCGCTGATCGACCGGGTTATTCTTGAAATGGCCATTACCGAGATGCTGAGTTTTCCGAGCATACCCGTTAAAGTTACCATGAACGAATACATTGAACTGGCCAAAAACTACAGCACCCCGAAAAGCCGGCAGTTTATCAACGGTATTTTGGATGTAATTACCAAACATCTGAAAACGGAAGGCAAAATCAAGAAGAGTGGCCGCGGGCTCATGGACAATAAATAATTGTTAAAAACCCGTTAAAGGGCCATTTTCTGGCTCATTTTCCTGTTACAAATTATTGTGCTGGTGTATTTTTGAGCGATTTTCCACCGTTCAACCGGTTTGGCATGGAAATCCGGAAATTAGTGGTGAAATTTGAGGTTCTATGAGCAAAAAAAGTGGAAATACGTTAGTGGCTTTCCTGGCTGGCGCAGCAGCCGGAGCTATTTTGGGCATCCTCTATGCCCCCGATAAAGGAATCAACACCCGGCAGAAATTATCGTTTCAGCTTGAGAAGTATAAGGATATGCTTCAAACGTTGCTGAACGATTTTGTTGAAGGCAAGGAGACGCCTTTGACAACCGAGGCTAAATCCATGGGCCAAAAAGTAGTGGACGATGCAAAACTGAAAGCCGAAAAACTTTTAGAGGACGTAGATGAACTTTTAGACCAGATTAAGGGTAAGAATAAATAAACTGAATAACTATGTTGATGAAAAGAAGCATTTGGATGATAGGCCTTGTGGCGTTAATGTTAGTTGCCTGCAAGGATAAGGACGCAGAAAAGAAAATTGCAGCGCTTGAGGCAAGGTTGTCGGAGTTGGAAGGGAAGAAGCCAGCACCAGTTTCTGTAACGCCAACTGAAAATCCTGTTCCTGCTCAGCCCGAGCAAAAACCTGAGGGTCCACTTCCCGTGATTCAGTTTGAGAAAACGGAGCACGATTTCGGAACCATTCAGGAAGGACAAAAAGTGGTGTATACGTACAAGTTCAAGAATACAGGAGAGGCCCCATTGATTATTCAAAGTGCACAGCCTACTTGCGGTTGTACTGTTCCGGATTGGTCGAAAGAGCCTATTCCGGTTGGTGGCGAAGGTTTTGTAAAAGCAGAATTTGACAGCAACGGAAAGCCCAACATGCAAAACAAAACCGTTACCGTAACGGCCAACACCTGGCCAAAGCAAACTGTACTTAGCTTTAAGGCTATGGTTGTTCCAAAGAACGAAGCGCAGGGTCCTGCGAAGTAATTAACGATAAAAAGCATATACGTCATCCCAAACCTATACGGGTTTGGGATGCGTATTTTTAAGCCTAACTTTAAACCGTAAAATTTTATACCGACTATATGATCTATTCCATTTTAGCACAAGCGCAGGCACAAGGAAGCAACTACAGTTTCTACATCATGATGGGCCTCATGATTGTTATCTTTTATTTTTTCATGATCAGGCCGCAACAGAAAAAAGCAAAAGACCAGAAAAAATTTATTGATGACATTCAGCGTGGCGATTATGTGGTCACCATTGGTGGAGCGCATGGCCGTGTGGCTGAGCTTGAGAAGGATACATTTATACTGGAAGTTGAAAAGGGCGGACGCATCAAGTTTAACAAGTCGGCCATTTCGCTGGAAGCAACTAAAGCAGCCAATAAAGGAGCCTGACACGAACAGAAAAACACTGCATCCGATGTAATGGCATTGATCCAATCGATATTGAGTTTTTTTCGATTTAATAACAAAAACTGGAAGGTTATACTGCTGTGTATTTTTGCGGCTGCCATCTTCTGGATTTTCAATTCACTCAACAAAAATTATTCAGCCAGCATCGATTTTCCGCTGGTATTTGATTACGATCAGGAAAGTTATGTAGCGGTAAAGCCCTTGCCGGAGGATATTAAACTGAATGTTACCGGACTTGGCTGGGATTTGTTTCGTAAAAGCGCAGGCCTGAAGGTGCCGCCCTTGCGTATACCATTAGAGAATCCCTCGGAAGTAAAAAAAATTGTTGGCGCTACATTGCCGGCTTTGTTCTCCGGTCAAATGGAGGGGCTTCAAATAAACTTTGTTATCACGGATACGCTGCATCTTCAGATCGATCCAAAAATAAGAAAACGCATTCAGATACACGTTGACTCGGTGGAGCAGTACATCCGCGCAGGGTATGGTTTATCAGGTGAAGTTACGGTTGTGCCTGATACCGTTTGGTTGGAGGGCCCGCAAAGTCAGGTGATTCGTGTGCCGGATAACTTTCAACTTAAGCCCGAAGTCAGCAACTTAGATGAACCTTTTGATGAATTAGTGGCCGTTACGGTACCGGGTAATTTAATACAAATTGAACCTTCCGCGGTTCGCGTAGGCATTCCTGTTAGTGAGTTGGTACAGCGAAGTGATTCCGCCACGCTAACCATTGTGAATATACCCAGAGGGCTGCGGACAATGGCTGCCATAAGCAAGATTCATTTTCGGTATGATGTTCCGGCAAATCTGCAAAGCAATCAGGTCGGGCAGGTTGAAGCCGTGCTTGATCTTGAAGGATTACCTAAAGGAACACATAAACTTGTTCCGCGCCTGGTTAATCTGCCGCCTTTTGTTCACCATGTAGCGGTAGATACGCTGCACATTAGTTTTTAAGAAATCATCATGAAAAAGCCGCTTCAGGTTGGCGTTACAGGGGGCATTGGCTCAGGCAAAAGCCTGGTGTGCCGCATATTTCAATGCCTTGGAATTTCCGTATACGATGCCGATAGCCGAGCGAAATCCTTAATGACCACCGATGGAATACTGGTCTCTCAAATCCGTCAGGAATTCGGAGATTTGGCGTACCATGCCGATGGTAGCCTGAACCGAAAGTACCTGGGGGAAACGGTATTTAATGATCCGGATAAACTCGAGTTATTGAACAAACTGGTTCATCCCAGGGTTGGAGAAGACTACAGGCAATGGTTGAAGGAAAACAGCAGAGAGGTATACGTACTAAAGGAAGCTGCTCTCATGTTTGAGGCAGGTTCGTATAAGGCGTTGGATAAGATTATTGTGGTATACGCGCCTGAAGATATAAAAGTATCCAGGGTGCTTGGTCGCGACTTGCACCGTAGCGAAAAAGATGTCCGCGCAATAATTAAAAACCAAATGCCGGATGAAGTAAAGTTGAAGCGGGCAGACCACATAATCTTCAACGATGATTCTCAACTGGTGATCCCTCAAGTGCTGTCATTGCACCAACTGTTTTTATCCGGGAACTAATTCCGGGTCCGATACTTTTACTTACTATGAAGAAAAAAATTCTTACAGGCGTTGTTGTTTTAGGTGTATTGTTTTTGTTGGCTTTACCAAAGCTAAATCTTTTTAGTTCAAAAGATGAGCAAGGCCCTGCCGCAAACTTAGCCCAGCCCAAACTTCCTGTGGAAGCTTTGGTGTTAAAGCCAGAGCGCCTGGATAATAAATTGGTGATTACGGGTTCAGTTCTGCCTAATGAATCTTTAGAAATAAAAAGTGAAATATCAGGAAAGATTTCACGCATATATTTCCGGGAAGGTAAACGGGTAAAAAAAGGCGACCTTCTGGTTGAGATAAACGATGATGAACTTGAAGCGCAGCTTACCAAAGAGAGACATAACAAAAAGCTAAACGAGGATAATGAATTCCGCCAACGTAAACTTCTGGAGAAAGACGCTATTAGTCAGGAGGAATATGACAATGCATTGAATCGTTTAAATGTTACCAACGCAGACATCCGGCTGTTAGAGGCACAATGGGAGAAAACCAAAATTCGCGCACCGTTTGACGGAACAATTGGATTACGTTTTGTCAGTGAAGGAGCCTTCATCAACTCCAGCACAGTTATTGCAACGTTGTATAATTTGAGCCCTGCAAAAATTGATTTTGCGGTACCTGGTCGATACAGTACACAGGTTCAGCCGGGAAAGAAAATTTTCTTCACCATAGAGAATGATGCACGCGTACTGGAGGGTGAAGTGTATGCCATAGAGCCACAGATAGACGCCAGTACCCGAACATTAAAAGTTCGTGCTTTAGCCGATAATACCGGCAATCTTTTACTGCCAGGACAGTTTGTGCGGGTTGAATTAATCCTTCAAACTATCGACAACGCCATATTGGTTCCCTCAGAAGCGGTGGTACCCGAGTTGAGTGGTCACAAAGTTTATCTGAATAAATCCGGAAAAGCCACCGAAACAAAAGTAGAAATAGGTTTAAGGACTGACCGCAACGTTGAAATTGTTTCCGGATTGAATTCCGGAGATACGCTGATAACCACGGGATTGTTGCAAATGCGAAATGGGTTAGATGTTTCGCTAACCAAAGTACAGTGATTGTGTTTTTAGGGTAGAACTGTAAAGAAAAGAGAATGGCAAGTTTATCAAATATCAGTATTAAGCGACCGGTGCTGGCCATTGTGATGTCATTGGTGATTGTGCTGTTTGGCTTTATCGGATTTACGTACCTGGGTGTGCGTGAATTTCCCAGTGTTGATCCGCCAGTAATCTCAGTGTCAACCAGCTATGTGGGTGCAAATTCAGATGTAATTGAATCGCAAATAACAGAGCCACTTGAAGATGCCATCAACGGCATTGCAGGGATTCGAACCATTACTTCTGCCAGTCGTGAAGGAAGAAGCAACATTACGGTTGAATTTGAATTAGGAATTGATCTTGAAGCTGCGGCCAACGATGTTCGTGATAAAGTTTCTGGCGCGATTCGAAATTTGCCGCCTGATGTAGACCCACCCGTGGTTTCCAAAGCTGATGCGGACTCAAGCCCGATTATTTTCTTTTCAATTCTAAGTGATAAGCGTGACTTGTTGGAGCTATCGCGTATTGCTGAGATAACTTTTAAAGAGCGCCTTCAAACAATACCGGGTATAAGTGTTGTACACATTTGGGGACAGCGAAGATATTCCATGCGTATGTGGATGGATCCGATCAAATTAGCCTCCTTGAAATTGGCTCCCTCAGATGTGCTTCAGGCATTGAACCGAGAGAATGTGGAGTTGCCATCCGGCCGGGTGGAAGGCGAGGCAACCGAACTAACTGTGCGTACGGTTGGCCGGTTGGTTACAGAAGAAGATTTTAACAACCTGATTATTAAAGAGGATGGCGATAACATTGTTCGGTTCAGTGACATTGGATATGCCAAGCTCGGTGCAGAGAATGATCGTACCTTACTAAGACGCGATGGTGTACCAAGTGTTGCGTTGGCCATAGTAGCACAACCGGGTGCTAATAATATCGACATTGCAGATAGAATGTATGAACGCCTTGAGCAAATCAAGCGCGATCTTCCTCCTGATGTTGAAATTCTTTTGAGTTACGACTCAACAAAATATATTCGGGCATCTATACTTGAAGTGCAAGAGACTATCATTATAGCTTTTGTACTGGTGCTTTCAATTATCTTCATTTTTTTGCGCGACTGGCGTACTACACTCATTCCGGTTGTTACTATTCCAATTTCACTTATCGGTACATTTTTTCTTATGTACCTGCTTGGTTTTACAGTAAATGTATTAACGCTGTTAGGAATTGTGTTGGCCATTGGTTTGGTGGTGGACGATGCTATTGTTGTGTTGGAGAATATTTATACAAAAGTTGAAGATGGTGAAGAACCAACGGAGGCGGCAAAAAAAGGTGCTGTTGAAATTTATTTTGCTGTAATCTCGACTACAGTTGCGGTTGTAGCTGTATTCCTTCCCGTAATATTTCTTCAAGGGCTAACAGGCCGGTTGTTTCGTGAGTTCGGTTTAGTTGTAGCCAGTGCAGTGGTGATTTCTTCCTTTGTTTCATTGTCACTCACGCCCATGATGTGTTCGCGCATTTTGAAAAAACGCGCCAAGCAGCCGTGGTTGTATCGGGTTACTGAACCCTTCTTTATTTGGTTAAATGATTTGTACACGCGATCCCTTTCAAGTTTTATGAAAATGCGCTGGATGGGATTTGTTATTATCGTTGTTGCGGCTGGTTTGATTTATTTGCTTGGAGCTAATATTCCAACGGAGTTGGCGCCAATGGAAGATCGGGGTGAGTTTCGACTTCAAATGCAGGCTACTGAAGGGGCCACATACGAGTACATGGATCAATATGTTAAAGCCATTACAGATTCAATTAATACTACATGGATTCCTGAACGAGAAGGAACGATTTCTGTTACGGCACCCGGTTTTTCAGGTGGAGGTGTGAATTCTGGTTTTGTGCGGGTGATGCTAACAGACGCAAAGGAGAGGGATCGTTCTCACGTTGAAATTTCAGATGATCTGACAAAGCGATTACGAACCATGACAGGTATTCGAAGTTTTGCATCATTACCACAAACAATTGGCGACAGAAGGGGTGGACTGCCTGTACAATTTGTAATTCAAGCGGCCGACATTGATAAACTCAAAGCTGTGCTTCCTGAATTTGTTTCAAAAGCTTCGGCAAATCCCAAGTTTACATTTGTCGATCTCGATTTGAAATTCAACAAGCCCGAAATAAGCATTTCCATCAATCGCGATAAAGCAAGAACCCTGGGTGTAAATGTTTTTGATATTGCTCAAACACTGCAATTGGGGTTAAGCGGTTCTCGCTTCGGTAACTTCATAATGGATGGTAAGCAATACCAGATCATTGGACAGGTGGAGCGTCAGGACCGTAACGAACCGCTGGATTTGAAAGCCTTATATGTAAAGAACAACCGGGGAGATTTAATTCAATTGGATAACCTGGTTACCATGCAGGAGTTGAGTAGCCCTCCGCAATTGTATCGTTTTAATCGATACTCATCTGCAAAGGTTAGTGCGCAATTAGCCTCAGGTGTTTCCTTGGGAGAAGGCATTGAAGAGATGAGAAAAATAGCGGATGAAGTGTTGGATGAAACCTACACAACGAGCTTAGATGGAACATCCCGGGAATTTGCCGAAAGTTCATCTACCATCTACCAGGCTTTTCTGATCGCCTTAGCTATCATCTATCTTGTTCTCTCCGGGCAATTTGAAAGTTTCCGTGATCCGTTTATAATCATGTTTACTGTACCACTAGCCTTGGCAGGGGCATTGTTATCGCTATGGTATTTTGATCAAACCTTAAACGTATTTAGTCAGATCGGAATCATCATGTTGATCGGGCTGGTAACTAAAAACGGTATTTTGATTGTGGAATTTGCCAACCAACGTAAAGAGCAAGGAATGAATCGGCTTGAAGCCGTTATCAATGCAGCTGAATCACGATTCCGCCCCATTCTGATGACCAGTATGTCTACTATTCTTGGAATTCTTCCCATTGCCCTTGCTTTGGGGGCTGGTTCAGAAAGTCGTGTGTCGATGGGTATTGCGGTTATCGGGGGCTTGCTGTTTGCCACTATCTTAACTCTTTATGTAATCCCGGCCATTTACTCGTATTTCAGTAGCAAGGAAGCACGAGCCGTTATTGAAGCGTAACTATGAGGTATCTTTTATTAGCACTTTTTCTTTTTCCTTTTTTGAGTTTAGCGCAGGAGCAGTTAAGCCTGGCGCGAGCTATTGAACTTGGGCTGCAAAACAATTTTGATGTTCAGATACAAAAATTGGAAATCGATATTGCCAGCCGCAACAACAATTGGGGACAAGCGGGTGCATTACCGTCAGTTAACTTAAATGGCAACCAAAACAACAACATAACTTATCGTCAGCCGGCTAACCCGTTTGCTGTTCCAGGTCAAAATATTTCCGGTAACCTGGTTGGTCAACTGGATGTACAATTCGTGCTTTTTGATGGTTTTTTTGTGCGCGTTTCCAAGCGTCAACTGGAGCAATTGGAAAAGGTAAGTTATGGAAATGCTACGTTGGTTATCGAGAATACGATTCAGGCAATAATACTGAATTATTATTTGGCCTTGATGGAGCGCGAACGCACCGACTTGCGAAAAAAGGTAATGGATTTTTCACGAGAAAGGTTTGATTATGTGAAGCTGAGGAAAGAATTGGGCGGTGCTATCACGTTTGATGTACTGCAGGCTCAAAATGATTACTTAACGGACTCAACCAATTACCTGCTTCAGGAATTAACCTATAAAAATACAATCCGGAATCTTAATGTTTTATTGAACGAAGATATCAGCACGGTATACACCCTAACAGATTCCCTTACTTTTATAGATGAGGTTTACGGCCTGGATGATTTGCGCAGAAAAATGACCTCAACAAATACCAATCTACGCAATCAATATATGAATCAGGAGTTGATGCGCCTGGCCACCAAAGCAGCTATGGCCGATCGCTATCCAACCGTAACGTTTAATACAGGAGTAAACGGCTCGCGCGACAGACTAAATGCCAATTTTGGATCCAATACTGGACCAGACGTAACAACCACCGTTGGTTATGTTAACGGAGACATCAATTCACCGGTAACAAATACAGCGCCTTCGAGAATCCAGGTTAATCAAACCAATAATGGATACTCATATGGAGCGTACGGAAACTTCACCTTGCGTTATACGCTTTTTAACGGGGGCCAGATTAACCGCAACATTGAGAATGCACAAGTGCGGGAGCAAATTGCTCAAATGAGTGTTGATCAGTTGAAACTTTCGTTGGAAAATGGACTTCAGGTAACCTATGATGATTACAACCTGCGCAGGCAACTCGTTGAAATTGCGAATGTTAAATTTAAGGCTGCAGAACTAAACCTGGAGTTGGCCAATGAGCGGTATAAAAATGGTGCGCTTAGTGCTATTGACCTTCGCATTGTACAGGAAGCGTATCAAAACGCAGCACTCGAAAATTTGCTGGCCATTTATAATGTACTGTTCAGTCGAACAGAACTTGTACGCATTACCGGTGGATTGGTGGATGAGTTTAATGCTAGGCCTGTGGAAGATTAACTCGCTGGAGTTTCTACCGCACCAGCCTTTGTAATCCAAAAATTATTATAACCCTCTCCTACCTGAATTCCCAATTGGCCCACAGCCAACAATTCAAGGATGGAAAGAAAGTTGAAGATTAAAGCAATCCGGGTTTTATAGGTTTCAACAATTTCGGTAAAAGAAACACGCTCCTTTGTGGCCACTTCGTTCAACAGGTATTTCTTCTGGTCTTCCATGGTGTACGGGTACTGAATAACCTGATGTACGGGTTTGTTTTTTTCAGCTTCAAAGCGCTTCAACACTTTTTCGAAAACCGTCATTAGTTTAAATAAGTCCACGTCCTGAAGTTCGGCTTCAACGTTACTGCTTTCGGCTAATGATTTCAGCTCCCGCATCAGGTTACCGCGCTTTTCTTTCATCAGTTCGGTCTCCTCCATTTTATGGAAGCTATCGATAACGGATTTGTATTTTTTGTACTCCAGTAAATGTTTTACCAGCTCTTCACGAGGATCAATTTCGTTACCCTGTTCATCAATTTGCGGACGAGGCAACAGCATTTTGGATTTGATCCGCATGAGCGTAGCAGCCACAAGGATGAACTCGCTGGCCACCTCCACATTCAGCGTGTCTAAATGGTGCAGGTAGTCAAGGAAATCTTTGGTGATTTTAGCGATGGGAATATCATAGATATCCAGCTCATCGCGCTCGATAAAAAACAATAAAAGGTCGAAAGGACCCTCAAAAAGGGGTAATCTGACCTCAAAATTCTCTTGTGCTGTTGTTGTCATGGAAGGGGCAAATTTATTCCAAATTTCCTTAGCAGAGGTGCTAAAAGGGGGTTCGTTACAATAAATAATGCCCGATCTGTTGAAATATGTATTTTTACAGAATTGTAAATGGTTTACCCAGCCAAAACAATTGGTTTAAGCCCATTGTTAAACGCTTTATACCTGAAAAATCATGCTTATCACGCCCGGCCCTCTTTTGGCTAAAATCAATAGCCCTGACGATGTAAAAAAACTCGATCAGGCCCAGTTGGTTCAGCTCTGTGACGAACTGCGTCATTTCATCATTGACAACGTGTCTGTTTATGGAGGGCATTTCGGGGCAAGCCTGGGCGTAGTTGAGCTTACGGCTGCGCTGCACTATGTTTTTAATACACCCAGCGATCAATTGGTTTGGGATGTAGGCCACCAGGCTTACGGCCACAAAATTCTAACAGGCCGGAAAAATGTGTTTCATACCAATCGTTTTTATGGAGGTATTTCTGGCTTTCCCAAGCGAAGCGAAAGTGAATACGATGCGTTTGGTGTGGGGCACTCCTCTACCTCTGTATCGGCAGCGTTGGGTATGGCGGTAGCATCAAAATATTTGAAAGAAGAGGATAAGCATCACATTGCCGTAATCGGAGATGGAGCCCTTACAGGCGGTATTGCTTTTGAAGGATTAAATCATGCGGGTGTTTCAAATGCCAACTTGTTGATTATCCTGAACGATAACTGCATGTCGATTGACCCGAATGTGGGTGCGCTAAAAGATTACCTGACTGACATCACCACGTCCAAGACATACAACAAACTTAAGGATGAGGTGTGGAACCTGCTGGGCAAACTGTCATCGTTTGGTAAAAACGCACAGGAGATTGTTTCGAAGATTGAGAATGGGATAAAGTCAACTGTACTGAGTCAAAGCAACTTTTTTGAATCACTTAACCTGCGATACTTTGGTCCGGTTGATGGTCACGATGTGAATCATTTGGTGAGTATTCTGAACGATTTGAAGTCGATTAAGGGGCCTAAAATTTTGCACTGCGTTACTGTTAAGGGCAAGGGCTATGCCCCGGCTGAATCGGGTAACGCTACCACATGGCATGCACCTGGTACGTTCGATAAGATTACGGGCGAGATACATAAAAA
Organism: Cyclobacteriaceae bacterium; assembly: GCA_030584025.1. NCBI lineage: Bacteria > Pseudomonadati > Bacteroidota > Cytophagia > Cytophagales > Cyclobacteriaceae > Cyclobacteriaceae bacterium. The sequence continues at coordinate 3,531,657 of CP129487.1, read as the reverse complement.
GGTGTACGACAAGCCGCAGGCGCCCAAGTACCAGGATGTATTTGGTCACACACTTGTCGAGCTTGCTAAACAAAATGATAAAATTGTTGGGATAACACCCGCCATGCCTTCCGGCTCTTCCATGAACATTATGATGAAAGAAATGCCGGATAGGGCTTTTGATGTGGGCATTGCCGAACAGCATGCCGTTACATTCTCGGCTGGTTTGGCAACACAAGGCATCATTCCGTTCTGTAACATTTACAGTTCATTCATGCAACGCGCCTATGATCAGGTAGTGCATGATGTGTGTATCCAGAATCTTCCGGTGAATTTCTGTCTTGACCGCGCAGGTTTTGCTGGTGCCGATGGACCAACGCACCACGGTGCATACGACATTGCTTACTTCCGTTGTGTGCCCAACATGATTGTATCGGCTCCGATGAATGAGCAGGAGCTTCGCAACCTGATGTATACGGCATCGTTGCCCAGAACAAAAACGGCTTTCTCTATTCGCTATCCGCGTGGACAGGGCGTGATGCCCAACTGGCGAACACCATTTGAAGCAATCGAAATTGGTACAGGAAGAGTAATTCGCGAAGGCGAAGAGGTTGCCATCCTGACCCTTGGTCATATCGGAAATTATGCCGTTGAGGTTAGCGAGCGATTGGAGAAAAAAGGAATCTCCATTGGGCATTATGATATGCGGTTCGTAAAACCGCTGGATGAAAAATTGCTGCACAAGATTTTCGCATCATACAAGAAAATCATTACGGTGGAAGATGGCTGCATTCAGGGAGGCTTTGGTAGTGCAGTTCTGGAATTTATGGCCGATCATAACTATCATGCTGAAGTAAGACGACTCGGTATTCCTGACCGTGTAGTGGAGCATGGCGAACAATCCGAGTTGCATCATGAATGCGGCTTTGATGCTGAGCATATCGAAAAGGCCGTGCATGAAATGCTTGAACTGGTGCATAAACCAGCCTGATAATTTTCATGATACATTATACCGAGGAGGGCAAGGGTTTTCCAATAGTACTGATCCATGGATTTTGTGAGACGAATCAGATTTGGTCGAAACTCACCCCTGTTCTGGCTACCAATTACCGGGTAATCGCCATTGATCTTCCGGGATTTGGCAAAAGCAATGAACTTAACCGTCCTTTTACACTTGTTGAGGTAGCTCAGCAGGTCATCAATTTTATTCAGCAGGATTTAAGACTTACTACCTGCGTGGTGTTTGGCCACAGTCTGGGCGGTTATGTTACGCTTGCTATGGCCGATCTGAAGCCCGAACTTCTTCATGGATTCGGGTTGATACACTCCACGGCATTAGCCGATTCGGAGGAACGAAAAATTTCCAGGGGAAAGGTAATTGAGTTTGTAGAGGAGCATGGCGTTCAACCCTTTGTCCGGTCTTTTATTCCCCCCTTGTTTTTCAGCCAATCTCATCCGGCTATAAGCGGTGCCGTTGCGCTAGCAGAGCAGACCAGCAAGCAAACATTAATCGGGTATACGGAGGCTATGCGTGGCCGCCCCGACCGTACGCATGTGCTTAAGGCGTTCACAAAGCCTGTATTATTGTTGGCAGGAGAAAGGGATACCATCATACCAGTACAAACGCTCGAGGAGCAGGCAAAAGTTACCTCTAATCCAACCCTGGTTATCCTCCATGGTGCGGCCCACATGGGCATGTTGGAAAATGTTACGGAGACGGGAGAAGCCATTCAGATGTTTCTCCAGCGCATAGGCGTTTGATCCGCTGCGTGTTTGAAATCATATTTTTTTATTTTTTTAGCTAAAAGTGTATTAAATTGGGATGGTTTTTTCCAAATACCGTTTAATCCAGTTAGGTTAAAATAAAAGAGGCACATATATTTGTTTAGACATTACCAATAAAACCAAAACCCACTTATGGAACTCATAGAAGCGGATTTTCAACCCTGGAACAGGATGGCCGAATACATTGCGTACGGCTGTTGGGCGTTAGCGCTCTTGATTGTTCTGTGGCACCTTGTAAAACTGGCTACCACCAGTGATCCAAAGACCAAGTACGATTACATTAGCCGCAACGAAATCAAATTACTGTGGATTGCTTCTGTTATTTTGATTGTAGGTTGTTGCTTTTATGCCAATGCGAACATAGTGGAACTAAACGCTATTCTGATTTTCGTGCGTGTTTTCACAACAGTTTCAATGGGCTTAATTGCTGCTCTTATTGTACAAAATCTGCTTAAGTTCTATTATCCGTTTTACATTGAAAAGCGCTTAAAAGTATTGCGTTACCAGCCAAGGATTTCTCCGAAAAACGGCCGCCCCATGAAGTTGTTAAGTGAAGAAGAAGAAGATGCTTACCTGGATGAAGGTATGCAGGCGGAAGAAAACGTTTTTTCTACTGATTATGATGTATGGAAGGATGAAGAAAGCGGCTATATCAAGATTGAAAAGTACGCAGGTCACCTTCATGCTTTGGAATGCCCTGAGTGTAATTACCAAACCTTTAAAGTAGCGAAGGAAGAAATTTTGAAAGCACCTACACCAACCGAAGAAGGTGAATTGCTTAAGCATTATACTTGTGGGTATTGCGGATACAAAGCAAAGAAAACCGTTACGCTTCGGGCGTCAACTAAATTTGAGGAAGCGGCAGCTACTGCTTAGTCAATTTAATTTGAAATTCTTGTATAAAAGGGCTTTCCATCCGGGAGGCCCTTTTCTTTTAAGCCATTTCCTGCGGAAGTTTGATTTGATCTGAATAGAATTTCATCCGGGTATGATTGGTGTCAAGCAGTGAAATTTTTTCAATGCTGGCCCATTTGTGATTCACAAAAACCTCAACATAGTTTTGCCCGAGTAAATACAAATTGATTTTGTAGTTGTAATACCGGATGGCCATCACAAATGTGCCGCGCTCATAAAGTACGCTGATTTTTCTGTCTAGTGTGTAATTCTTAAACTCAGCCCACGTGATCATGAACTAAACTTAGCGAAAAAACTTCTTGATCGAAAAAATTATCCGTTAAGCTTCTCTTTGAAAAACGCTACCGTTCGTGACCATGCCAGTTTTGCAGCCTCTTCGTTATAGCGTGTTGGTGCGGTATCGTTATTAAAGGCATGCTGCGCACCTTCATAAATATAGAGCTGATATTTTTTGCCAGCCTCTTTCAAGGCCTTTTCATACGCCTCAATTCCGGCATTAACGCGTTCATCCATACCGGCATAATGCAATTGTAATTCGGCTTTTATTTTTGGTACTTCTGCCAAATCTGGCTGGCGTCCGTAATAAGGCGCAGCAGCTAAGAGATCAGGTACCTGAATGGCGAGGTTGTTGGTCATCGCTCCGCCCCAGCAAAAACCAATGCAGGCAAATTTTCCGTTGCAATCTTTTCGTGTCTTCAAATAAGTAAACCCATGGGCAAAATTACTGATGGTCTTTTTACCATCCAGTTGTTGAAACAGTTCTCGGGCCTTGTCTGTATCGGTAGGCGTTCCGCCTAGAGGTGCCAACGCGTCCGGAGCAATGGCAAGAAAGCCTTCGAGTGCCATACGTCTGGTCACATCTTCAATATGCGGATTTAACCCCCGGTTTTCATGCACTACCATAACACCACCGTAAACACCGTTTTGTTTCGGGCGCGCAACATACGCGCGCATCGTAACATCATCAGCGGGGTAGTTGATATACTCTGTTATCAATCGATCATCCTGCAGCGGAATGGTAGCAGCATGCGCGTAGTTTACTTCAAGCAGAGGCAATACAGCAAGTGCGGCTGCTGTGCTTCCGGTTAAAATGGTAAGCCTGCGAATGAATTCTTCCCGCGAAAGCGGCTTGTGTGTGTATTCGTCAAACAGATTAATGATGCGCTGATCCATAGGTATAACGGTTGTTGTACCAGTAAGATCAAAAGTTCCTGCGCTTATTGCAAGGCTTTATCCAATGCTTTTGCAGCCTGGATAATGGCTTCCACGCTTTTGTGGTAAAAATCAAGATTTACTTTATCGAAATCATCAGTTGGACGGTGATAATCGGGATGATCTTCTACACCGAAATACACGAACGGTATTTTCTTCAAGTGAAAATTCATGTGGTCGGACTGGCTGGTCCAGTCATTACGACCCGAACCAGGTTGATCATGGCCAAACCGTAAGCTGAATTTTTCGGGTAAAGAAATTTTTTCGATCGGATTTTTTAATTGCGGATAGTGGTGAGTTCCGCATGCGTACAATTCATTTTTTTCATTGCGGCTGATCATGTCCATGTTGATGTTTAACGCAATGGATTCGCGAGCAAGATCTATTGTGTTTACAAAATGTGCTGAACCGCGCAGGCCCATTTCTTCCGCATCAAAAAATGCAAGGAGGATGCGATGTGAAGGTTTGTTCTTGGTAAAATATTCCGCTATCGCCAGAAGGGCAGCTGTACCAGATGCATTGTCATCAGTACCGTTGTAAATTTTACCACCCATTATGCCCATGTGATCATAATGTGCACTGATTACAATGGTTTCCTTTTTCGTTCCTTCAATAACAGCGAACACATTTGACCCATCACCAGCCTGCACCTGGCCAAAGGCTTGCGGAAAGGAAAAGGTTTGCACATAACCACTTTCAAAGAAGGGTTTAATGTTCAGCGTTTCTAAGCGGTTAATGATATACGATCTGGCTTTTGCGCTACCATCGGTTCCAACCCTTCTGCCTTCCAGACTGTCGGAAGAAAGAATTTTCAGGTCATTGGTAAGCCGACCAGCATCAAAAGAATACTGAGCAAGTGCAGTTTGTGTAAATAAAAGAACTGCGATAATAAGACCCCTGCAAACAATCATTCCCATAAAATAGAAAGCCCCTTTTCGGGGCTTAGGTTTTATAATTTTTTGGGTGAAAGACGGGACTCGAACCCGCGACCCCCAGAACCACAATCTGGTGCTCTAACCAACTGAGCTACATTCACCGTTAGTTTTTGCCCGAAAAACCCATAGGGGTCCGGGAAAGGACTGCAAATTTAGCAACTGCCAGACAATAACAAAACCAGACTTAATCCCGTTCGAACGTAAGCCTCTTGCCCATGCGGCTTTCATTAAAATGGCCATTTTCATACGCTAAATGTCCGGAAACAAAGGTATGGGTGATGCGCGACTTAAATGTTACCCCCTCAAACGGAGACCACTTGCATTTGGCCAGGATATTCTCCCGATTAACCGTCCATGGGTTGTTCAGGTCAACCAATACCAGGTCGGCAAAATAGCCTTCGCGGATAAACCCGCGTTTTTCTACCTGAAAAAGAATAGCCGGGTTGTGGGCCGTTTTTTTAGCGATCCACTCAAGTGAAACTTGCCCGCGGTGATAGAACTCCAGTAGGGCGTTTAAACTATGTTGCACCAACGGTCCGCCAGAAGGTGCCTTGAAATAATTTTGTTGTTTTTCCTCAATGGTGTGTGGTGCATGATCGGTTGCAATCACATCAATCCGATCATCCAGAAGCCCTTGAAGAATGGCTTTCTGATCGGCTTCTGTTTTAATGGCAGGATTCCATTTTATGTGCATGCCCAGGCGATCATAATCTGCATCGTTAAACCACAAGTGGTGAATGCATGCCTCGGCTGTGATTTTCTTTTTATCTAACGGAAGTGAATTGTCGAAGAGCGAAACTTCTTTGGCTGTGGAAATGTGCAGGATGTGCAAACGCGTACCGAACTTTTTTGCCAACTCAACCGCAAACGATGATGATTTGTAACACGCTGCTTCACTGCGGATTTCCGGGTGAAATTTAATGGGCATGTCTTCACCATATTTTTCCCGGTAGTCGGCTGTATTTTTTAGTATGGTGGCTTCATCTTCGCAATGTGTGGCGATTAGAAACGGAACTTTTGCAAAAAGATTTTCCAACGTTTTAGGATTATCCACCAGCAAGTTGCCTGTTGATGAACCCATAAAAATTTTCAACCCGCAAACCTTTTTTGAATTTGTTTTTAACACCTCTTCCAGGTTATCATTTGAGGTGCCCATGAAGAACGAGTAGTTTGCCAATGAATCGCGCGAAGCAATGTTGTACTTGTCTTCCAGCAGTTGTTGTGTGAAGGCAGGCGGAACGGTGTTGGGCATTTCCATATAGCTGGTAACGCCACCTGCAACTGCAGCGCGTGATTCCGTGAAGATAGTAGCCTTGTATGTAAGTCCGGGCTCCCGAAAGTGGACCTGATCGTCTATCAATCCAGGAAACAGGTACTTTCCGTTTGCATCAATTACCACATCTGCCTCATGTGCTGACAAATCAGCACCAATGGCTTCCATGTATTCGCCCCTGATCAGCACTTCACCCTGAAAGACCTTGCCTTCATTGACTATATTTGCATTGACGATTCTTGTTGATTTCATACTGTAAAAATACGCCCGCATGGCAGCAATTTCATCTTTTGAAGATTTTAAATTGAATAAACAGTTGCTGAATGCGATAGCCGATGCCGGTTTTGATCGTCCAACGGAAATTCAACAGAAATGCATACCCATACTCATGGGCGGTCAGGAGGTGATAGGCATTGCCCAAACCGGTACGGGTAAAACGGCAGCCTATGTTATTCCGGTGCTGATGAAGGTGCGTTATGCTCAGGGAACCGAACCACGAGCCATTATTCTTGCGCCCACCAAGGAACTCACCATTCAGATTGCTGAACACACAAAGCAGCTTTCAAAATATACGGATCTGCGGATTCTTCCGATTTATGGGGGCGTGGGACCCAAGACCCAAATCGAAGCGATTCAACAAGGGGTGGATATTCTGGTGGCTACACCGGGAAGGTTTATGGAGTTGTATCTGAAAGGAGATCTTCCAACCAAACAAATCAAAACACTTGTACTAGACGAAGCTGATCGCATGATGGATATGGGTTTTATGCCCCAGCTTCGAAAAATATTTGAAGTGATCCCGAATAAGCGGCAGAACATGTTGTTCTCGGCCACATTTAACCCACGTGTTGAAAAGTTATCCGCGGAGTTTTTAGAGTTTCCCATACGGATTGAAGTTACACCCCCGGCCACAGCGGCCAGTCAGGTACATCAGGAAGTGTATTATGTGCCCAACCTGAAAACGAAAATTAATTTTTTAGAGCACCTGCTCTCCGATCATGAAACCTTTGCTCGCGTGATGATCTTTACACGTAATAAGCAAACAGCGGATAATGTGTTTCATTACCTTGATCGTAAAGGACTTGGTCCGGTTCGAGTTATTCATTCCAACAAAGGTCAGAACAGCCGCATCAATGCAGTGAATGAATTTAAAGAAGGCAACCTTCGGATTTTGGTTTCAACCGATGTAACGGCACGCGGCATTGATGTAACCGGTGTGTCGCATGTTATTAATTTTGATGTGCCTGTGGTGTATGATGATTATGTGCACCGCATTGGCCGCACCGGTCGCGCGTTTCATGAAGGCACAGCCATTACTTTTGTAACCGATGCTGAACTGTATCACATCAAAAAAATTGAACGGTTGATCCGTGAACAGATTCCGGTAAAGCGCATACCCAAAGCGGTAGAGATTACCGAGACTTCCTTTGAAGAGGCGCAAGCCATGGCCCGGGAAATAGACCGGCAGAAGCGCAAGGAAAACCCTGATTTTAAAGGGGCGTTTCATGAAAAGGGGAAAGCAAAGAAGAAGTAATTGTGAGAAGTATAGCTGCATGCATTTTATTTCTTTTTTCATCTTTTGCTTATGCACAGGTAGCCAACGATAAAATTGATAACCGGATTGAATTGCATCTGGATTCTGTTCCGGTTTATTCCAACACCTATAATGCAACGGTCGAGTGGGGTTGTATTAACCGAGCGCTTACCAACAGTTGCCTGGTTTACCATAACGACCAATGGTTTTATTTTACGCCAACCGATTCAAGGAAGCAGTACCTGAATATTACAAATCAACAGTGTAAAAACTTCAAAGGTGTGCAAGTTGTGATCATAGAAGGTAATCCGTGTGAGACGTCAACGTATACATTAATCCATTGCACTTCTTTTACCGATCAGAACGATACGTTTATTGAATTGGATTCTCTCAAACCCGGAGTGCAATACCTGGTGTTGATTGATGGATTCCTTGGGGATCAATGCGATTTTGAAATTCAGTTCAGTACACGGCCATCAGGAATTCCGGTGCACCGGGATAGTAAGGACACGCTTTCGCTTCGGCTTGAACAAGATAGTCACCTGGTGAACCTTCAATGGGGTGCAAATCAATCACAGTTGGATGAGTTGGATCATTTTGAAATTTTCCGGCAGCAAGTAAACGCCTCCAAAGCAGTGGAACTTGCAGAAATTTCTATCTCAACCAACGCGTTGGGTAGACACATGGAGTACTACGTGTATAGCGACAGTCTCTCCGAGCATGGTTTGTTTGTATACCGGATAATAGGCATAACAAAGTCTGGTAACGAACGGATTATACTGGATGAAACCCAGGTTGAATTTTTTCCAGTAAAGCCTGCTCAGACTATTATTGAGCACGTCATTCAATTTCCGGTAACTTTCTCAGGGCCTGTCGAAATTGTGGTTTCTGATGCCATCAAAGGAACGGCACTTTTCGGAACAACTATAAAGGCTGATCAAAACCGTTTAGTGCCATTGGATGTAACCCATCTTGTTAATCGCGGTTACCGGTTTTTTCGAGTAAAGGCGGTGCACGTAAAATCCAGGAATGTGTTTACACAAACCTATGCGTTGAGTGATGATGGGGAGTGGATAGTGGTGCCTAAATAAAAAATCAGCCAACAGATTGCTCCGTTGGCTGATTACGTCATTTATAATTGACTAATTGATATTATCCGTTCATCGATAACAAAAACTCTTCATTATTTCGGGTTCCTTTCATCTTCTGCAGCAGGAATTCCATCGCTTCGTTGCTATTCATGTCGCTCATAAACTTGCGGAGTATCCACACGCGCTGAAGTTCTTCTTCCTTCATCAACAGGTCTTCACGTCTGGTGCCGGAAGCCGGAACATCAATGGCCGGATACACACGCTTGTTGGAAAGCTTGCGATCGAGCTGCAATTCCATGTTACCGGTACCTTTAAATTCTTCAAAGATTACTTCGTCCATTTTCGAACCGGTGTCAATCAAGGCAGTAGCAATGATGGTCAGCGATCCGCCATTTTCAATATTACGGGCCGCACCAAAGAAACGCTTGGGCTTGTGCAACGCGTTGGCATCCACACCACCGGAAAGAATTTTACCAGAAGAAGGAACAACGGTATTGTAAGCACGCGCTAAACGTGTAATAGAATCCAACAGAATCACAACATCGTGTCCGCATTCTACCATACGCTTGGCTTTTTCCAATACAATGCTGGCCACTTTTACATGGCGTTCAGCCTGTTCGTCAAACGTAGAGGCAATCACTTCTGCTTTCACGTTGCGCGCCATGTCGGTTACTTCTTCAGGGCGTTCATCAATCAGCAACACGATCAGGTAAACTTCCGGATGATTTTCGGCAATGGCATTGGCAATGTTTTGCAGCAACACGGTTTTACCGGTCTTAGGCTGTGCCACAATCATACCGCGCTGACCTTTTCCGATAGGCGCAAACAAGTCGAGTATACGAGTCGACATGTTGTCGTGTGTGGTGCTCAGCCTGAGTTTTTCTTCCGGGAAAAGTGGCGTGAGGTATTCGAACGCTACGCGGTCGCGTATTTCTTCCGTGGTTTTTCCGTTAACGGATTCAACCTTTAATAGGGCAAAATATTTTTCTCCTTCTTTCGGAGGGCGGATGGTTCCTTTTACAGTATCACCGGTTTTTAAACCGAACAGTTTAATCTGTGAAGGCGAAACATAAATATCATCCGGGCTGGCCAGGTAGTTGTAATCGGAAGAGCGGAGGAAGCCGTAGCCATCCTGCATAATTTCCAATACACCTTCGTTGTCGATTACGCCATCGAAGTCGCGGATGTTGGGGCGTGATGCTTGTTGCTGTTGTTGTGGGTTGCGCTCATCATCACGTTTTTCGTGACGGGGCTGTTGTTGTTCAACTTGTTTTTTAGGGGCGGGTTCTTCGAAGGTGGGAGTGGTGGTTTCAAGATCAAGGTTGATGGACTCCAGGAGTTCATCGGTTGATAGCTCTTTCTCCTGTTTAGGTGTTGGCGCAACGTTTTCGCGTCTGCGTGGCCTCAGGTTTTTGCCTTCACCCTTACCTTCATTGGAAGGTGCCGATTTTTTTGGAGCCGGGGCTTCCGGGGTGATGGCCTGCTGGTCGAGTATCTTGTAGACCAGGTCTTGTTTGGAAAGTTTTTTGGCGTTCTTCACGCCCATTTTTTCTGCAATTTCTTTCAGCTCGGAAAGAAGTCTGACATTCAGATCGTCAATTGTGTACATGTTAAAAAATGAATAGAGTTGTTTTGATGGTTGTTAATCCGGTTGGGTGTTCATCAGAGAAATTTCTGAAACGCGTTCAATGAAAACAGGGTCGTTTTTAAAGTTCAGCTAAAGTTCAGTAAGCTAGTGCGGTATATATGAAAGGGCTTTAGAATATGCCCGATGACGTTGCAAGTATAGGCCAAAATTGATTACAAACAAAAATCCTTATAGAATTTGTTGGGTTTTAGCCCCCTTTCGATCATTCAAAAACCTAATTTTACAGCCGAATTTAAAACGCATAGAGTATGCTTCAGGTTTCCATTTTGCGCGAGCAGCGCGACCGTATCATTAAAGGACTTGAAAAGCGGAGGCTGAAAGATGCCGCTGCGTTGGTAGATCAGGCGATCGAACTGGATCAGTCGCGCAGAGATACCCAAAAACAAGCCGATGACCTGAAGGCAAAATCCAATGCTGAAGCCAAGCGTATAGGTGAGTTGATGAAGGCTGGGAAAACTGATGAGGCCAACACCTTGCGTGCGGCCATTGCCAGTGAAAAGGATCAGCTAAAGAGCCTTGAGCAAAAGCTTAGCGGGTTAGAAGAAGCGTTGAAAATACAGTTGTATAAAATCCCGAATGTGCCGGCTGAAAAGGTTCCGGCAGGGGGTGGCGCTGAGGATAACATCACCGTACATGAACATGGAAAAATCCCTCAGCTTGGCGCAGATGCATTGCCGCACTGGGAGTTGATCAAAAAGTACGACATCATCGACTTTGATTTAGGGATTAAAATAACCGGTGCAGGATTTCCGGTATACAAAGGCAAAGGGGCCAAACTGCAGCGTGCCTTGATCAACTTCTTTTTGGATGAAGCCGAGAAAGCCGGCTACCGTGAAATGCTTCCGCCTATTGTGGTGAATGAAGCTTCCGGCTATGGCACCGGGCAACTTCCCGATAAGGAAGGTCAAATGTATTTTGTTCAAGAGGATGGACTGTACCTGATTCCAACTGCCGAGGTTCCCATCACCAATTTGTATCGTGATGTAATGCTGACGGAAGATCAGCTTCCGGTAAAAAATGTGGGATACACACCATGCTTTCGCAGAGAGGCCGGAAGCTGGGGTGCGCATGTTCGCGGATTGAATCGCTTGCACCAGTTTGATAAGGTTGAGATTGTGCAGGTACGCAAGGCGGAAGAATCATACCAGATATTGGATGAAATGTGTGCGCATGTTCAGGGCTTGTTGGAAAAATTGGAATTGCCTTACCGAAAGCTATTGCTCTGTGGCGGAGATATGGGTTTTAATTCAGCCATGACCTACGACATGGAAGTGTTTGCCGCAGCCCAGCAGCGTTGGTTGGAAGTAAGCTCCGTGAGTAACTTTGAAGCATACCAGTCGAACCGGTTAAAACTCAGGTATAAGAACAAAGACGGCAAAACCGAATTGTTACACACCCTTAACGGTAGTGCGTTGGCGTTGCCACGGATTGTAGCTGGTATCCTGGAAAACAACCAAACCTCTGATGGCATTAAAATACCCAAGGTATTGGTGCCTTATTGCGGGTTCGACAAAATCAGTTAATACAGCTACGCAATCGTATGAAGTAAGTTTTAGAGAGGCTTTATTGATTTTTCTCGTAAAAATCACAGACCTTTGTTTTGTTGATTACGTATATGTGCTTACGTAAAGCCATTTTTCTGATCCGCTTACTACTCATTGTAATCTGTATTCAGTTTACAGCGCCTGCTGTAATGGCTATGCCTTTAACAGCCGGAGGGCATGAGCAGGGCACCTTCGTTCCCATAAAAAAGACGGGTAAACCCTTAAGCACTTCTTCACTATTTGAAAAAACAGAAACTGAAGGCGAAAGCGAAAGGCTTAAGTTCGATGCAGTTGAAATCGAAGATATTTCAGCCTCATGCCATTTTCGTTCTCAAACGTTTCAATCACCTTGTGCCAACAGCCCGATTGTTCTTTACGGGCATCAGCCACCACTCTTCAGGCTGCATTGTGTTTTTCTGATTTGATTTTTAAGGATCGCTGAATCATCAGCATGGGTTTGAACCCTGTTCGAACCATCGGCTTTAATCCAAAGTCATTTTAGAAATTCTTAGAAATTAAATTTTATTCGATTGAAACACGCTCAGTTTAATGAGCATGAAGTACTGAAAGAGCTAAGCCACTATTTGCCCGCGCAAGCTCCGTTGAAAGACTTTATTCATCACAACACACTTCATGCTTTCCAGGATTTGCCGTTTGAAAAAGCTACCCGATATGCTGCAGAACTTTTTGGGTACAAAACATTGCTCATGTTGGAGGAATACCGTTCGTTATTCCATACGGGAAGAATCAGTTCATCCGTTCTGGAGAAAATAGTTTCTGCCCGAAAGGGAAATGCCCTGGTTGATGTATGGAAGCGAAAACTTTTGCACGAAGATTACCCGCCACCCCAATCACCCCGGATTGGTGCTTTGCGTTCACGATGGAAAAGGGATTACCGTGTTGACCTGGATTCTCTTGTTCATCCCTTTCTGTTTCGAATTCTTTGCAGTTACCTCGATCAGGGAATTGCCATGTGGGGATTTCCGGTTTGGCATAAAGGGTTTCTGGCGTCCATTCGGGAAATGGAGCGCACTAGCCTGACGAGCTTTTTCAAATCGAAACGTGCAAAGCACTATTTACTTCAACACCACAGCCTGACCAGTTTATTACGGGAGGTAGTGGGCAATGAAAAATATTTTAAGCAGTACGTGTTCGATCAGCAGTTTGCCCATCAGGGTTGGTCGGGGATGGTAGCAGTAATTGAAAATGATCCACATGTATTATTAGACCGCAAGAAAATCTCGTTGCATGACCTGATCGTATTTGAATTGCTGCTGGAGATTGATGCATTGGATACTCATTTTGAAGAAGGATGGACTCCGCTTGGGCATTTGACAGGCGAGAAGCCAATCGATTTGTTCGAAGAAGTCAGTTCAGCAGAACACCATGAGGTTTTGGTGCTGTGGCAAGAAGCTTTTGAATGGACGTATTATGATGAAGTGCTGCTTGGTTTAAAGTTGGGATCAAATGGAAAGCAGGATTTATCGGCTAAAACCTTTCAGGCCATGTTTTGCCTTGACGACCGTGCGTGTTCGTTGAGACGGTACCTTGAGCGACTCGATACACATTGCGAAACGTATGGCACGCCTGGTTTTTTCAATGTTGAGTTTTTCTACCAGCCCGAGCATGGAAAATTTTTAACCAAGCTATGCCCGGCACCGGTAAGGCCTCAGTATCTGATTAAAGAAAAGGGCACGCGTAAAAAGCATGAGCGTGATGTTCATTTTACCAAACACAGTCATGGCTTATTCAGGGGTTGGCTCATTTCGCAAACACTTGGTTTTTGGTCGGCATTAAAACTCTTCATTAATATTTTCAAGCCATCCATGAGTCCGGCAACGGCCACTTCGCTGCGGCATATGGACAAACATTCAACACTCACTATAGAGTGTAAACATCCTGAGCATCGCGAAAAGGATTTGCAGGTTGGCTTTACAATTGATGAAATGGCTGATCGGGTGGAGGGGTTGCTAAAGAGCATCGGACTGGTGAAAAATTTTGCACCGTTGGTTTATGTTGTTGGCCACGGATCGAGCAGTGTCAATAATCCACATTATGCAGCCTATGATTGTGGCGCATGTTCAGGAAGACCAGGCTCAGTTAATGCACGTGTGGTTTGTCACATGGCTAATCACAGGGCAGTGCGTGAAGTGTTGAGCGCACGCGGTATTGATATTCCGGCAACAACCCGTTTTGTTGGTGGCTTGCACGATACAACGCGCGATGAAGTGGTGTTCTTTGATGAAGAAACACTTTCTCAGGAATTAGCAGAAGCACATATGCGCAATGTGCTGGTGTTTCATACGGCTCTTGATTTAAACGCAAAGGAACGTTCACGTAGGTTTGTGATGGTTAACAGCAAACTCAATCTTGACAAGGTGCATGATGCTGTGCGCAGAAGATCGGTCTCGTTATTTGAACCGCGACCAGAACTTAATCATGCCACCAATGCCTTGTGCGTAATCGGTAGAAGAAACCTAACCCGACACGTGTTTCTCGACCGAAGATCATTTCTTAATTCGTACGATTATCGGGTTGATCCGGAAGGAAAATACCTACTCAACATTTTGAAAGCAGCTGCACCCGTATGCGGGGGCATTAATCTGGAGTACTTCTTTTCGCGTGTGGACAATCAAAAACTTGGAGCGGGCACAAAATTGCCACACAACGTAATGGGGCTGTTTGGGGTAGCAAACGGAATTGATGGCGATTTGCGTCCCGGCTTACCCAGCCAGATGGTTGAGGTACATGACCCGGTTCGTCTGCTTACCCTTGTGGAGCATAAACCCGATGTTGTGTTGCGCGTAATCCAATCCTCTCCACCAACATATGAGTGGTTTGAAAACCAATGGGTTCACCTCGTAGTGGTTGATCCGGAGACACATGAGTTTTGGTTATACCGGGATGGTACATTTGCTCCCTATGATCCGGTAGAGAAGCCCATGTTACAGGCGGATGATCTCGCTCCTGTATTTGAAACCCATTCAGAAAATTTACCTGTTTACTTAATCCCCTAAGTCATGCGACCAGAACTTTTCATTCAAGTGTTTGTGGGGATTCCGTTGCTTGGATTTCTGCTGAGTTTAATCGTTTCGCGAAGCCGGGAGATGTTTATTTCGCGACTTGCATTTGGCACCATTGGCGTTAACCTGTTAGCGGTGATGATCTTCACTGGATATTGGTTGATGGAAGGACAGCCTACACTTAACCTTCGCGATTTCTCCATTTTCAAAACGCAGGGATACGAATTCTTTGTCGATTTCTGTTTTGATAAGATAACGGCTGTGTATTTGTTGGTGGGATCGATACTCTCTTTTTTGGTTACGTTGTACAGTCGGTATTATATGCACCGCGAAGAAGGGTACAAGCGGTTTTTCAATACCCTATTGTTCTTCTACCTCGGGTACAACCTGGTGATCGTTGCCGGTAATTTTGAAACGATGTTTATCGGGTGGGAGATGTTAGGCATATCATCTTTCCTGCTCATTGCATTTTATCGCGACCGGTATTTGCCGGTAAAAAATGCAGTAAAAGTTTTTTCTATTTATCGTGTAGCTGATGTAGGCTTTCTGCTCACCATGTGGATGAGTCATCATCTTTGGCATGAGAACATCACATTTGTTAAGTTAAACGATGCGGCATTTGTTAATGAACACCTGGCATCTCATTCGGCAATCGGAGTATTCATTTCTTTGATGATTCTGATTTCAGCTGCTGCCAAATCTGCACAGCTTCCGTTCTCATCGTGGTTGCCGCGTGCCATGGAAGGCCCAACGCCATCCAGTGCCATTTTTTACGGATCACTTTCGGTGCATATCGGTGTGTTTTTGTTGCTACGCACTTTCCCGTTTTGGGAACACCAGTTTTCTATTCGCATTTTAATTGGTGTTCTTGGCCTGGTCACCAGTCTGGTCGCTACAGGTATTGCACGTGTTCAGTCTACGGTGAAAAGTCAGATCGCATATTCCTCTATCGCACAGATTGGTTTAATTTTTATTGAGGTAGCAGCCGGTTTTGAAAACCTGGCGCTTTTTCATTTTGCAGGCAATGCTTTTTTACGAACCTATCAGCTACTTGTTTCGCCTTCGGTTGTAAGCTACCTGATTCGCGAGCAGTTTTATCATTTTGTTCCACGCGAACACACGGTGGAGGATTCACTGCCAAAGCGAATTGAATATTCTTTTTATATGCTCTGTTTAAAAGAATGGAACCTTGACTCTTTCATGTATCGCTATTTATGGAATCCGATGAAGACAGCCGGAAATGCATTGGGTTTTTTCTCCGTGAAGCGTGTTGTTATATTCTTTCTAATGGTTACACTGTTGGGGTTGGGTGTTCACGCCATTGCGCAAGCATTGCCTGATGAGTTTGTCAAATCACTTCCGTTTGCATTTGCTTTGCTGGCAGTAACCATGGTATTGAAATCCTTCACAGAGCGAAAGAATGTGTTGGCAAGCTGGATGTTGATAATTGCTAATCATTGTTTGATTGCACTGGCCGTTTCATTCAATGAGCTTTTTGGGCTGGATCATATTGTGATTTACCTGAGCGGTGTAATTGCATTTGGCATTCTTGGGTACCTGGGCTTACTCCGGTTAAAGATGCTGGAGGGCGATATTGACCTTGATCGGTTTCATGGTTATGTATATGCGCATCCGAAAATCACCTTTACCTTTTTATTAAGCTGCCTGGGTATTGCGGGCTTTCCGATATCACCAACCTTTCTGGGTGAAGATTTAATATTCACGCACATTCATGCATATCAGTATGGTCTTGCCTTTTTGGTGGCGCTGAGTTTTATCCTAAATGGATTAGCGCTTATTCGGATTTATGCGCGTGTTTTTCTAGGACCACATGTTAAGTCCATGTATGAGATGGCCTATCGGTCATCCTGATTAACACAATTCATCAAACATTAAAGAAATCAACATGAAGACAATAGATATTCCAAAAGACGGTATTGAAGGATTTAAACAAAATTGGAAGCAAGATGCACTCTCTGGCTTCCTGGTTTTTCTGCTGGCGTTACCACTCAGTTTGGGCATTGCCAAGGCGAGTGAGTTTCCACCAGCGATGGGCGTGTTAACCGCCATGGTTGGGGGATTGTTTGTAAGCTTTTTTGCAGGATCGCGCCTTACCATTAAGGGCCCTGCGGCTGGCTTAATTACTATTTGCGCTGCAGCTGTTACAGAATTCGGTGGTGGCTCTGAAGGTTGGCACCTGGCCCTTGGTGTAATTGTAGTGGCATCCTTAATTCAAATAATTTTCGGTTTCCTGAAGTTCGGATCACTCAGCGATTTTTTTCCGCACTCGGCTGTGCACGGCATGTTAGCTGCCATTGGCCTTATTATTTTTTCAAAGCAGATTCATGTGTTGCTGGGTATTGATCCGGCCACGCTGAAAGGCCTTGGGCCGGTTGAATTGTATGAACGTATCCCGCACTCCATCATACATGCTGATCCGCGCGTAACGCTGGTGGGTATCGTAAGCCTGGTAATCATTTTTGGAATGCCGTACCTGAAGGGAAAAATTTTTAAACGTATACCTGCGCCAATGGTGGTGCTGCTGGTCACTATTCCAATGGCACTTATTATGGATTTCAAGCACACCGAGCCCGCCTTTGATATGGTAAGCATTGGTGATTTTTGGAGTAACGTGGGTTTCAACGCAAGCTTCGCAGCCATTGGTACGTTTGTTTTCTGGAAGTACGTCTTTATGTTTTTGTTTGTGAGCAGCCTGGAGTCGTTGCTTACGGTTAAGGCAATTGATGGATTGGATCCCTGGAAAAGGGTCAGTAATCCAAACAAAGACCTGGCTGCAGTTGGTGCAGGGAATGCCATTGCCAGTTTATTGGGTGGTTTGCCTATGATATCTGAAGTGGCACGAAGTTCAGCGAACATCAACTTTGGGGGACGCACACGCTGGAGTAATTTCTTTCACGGATTCTTTCTGCTTGCTGCGATGATCTTTTTTATACCGGTAATTGAAATGATTCCCAATACTGCATTGGCCGCTTTACTGATTGCAGTAGGTTATCGACTCGCTTCTCCAAATGAGTTTTTCAAAACCTATAAGATTGGTTCGGAACAGCTTGTGGTCTTTGTGACAACTATTATTGTTACCGTAGCTACGGATTTATTAATAGGAGTTTTTGCGGGTATCCTTATGAAGTTTGTATTTCACGTCATTAATGGTGCACCTTTACGGTCGCTGTTCAAGGCCCGGTTTGACGTTCAGGAATCCCAGCAGGAATATGCCATAAAAATTAGAGATGCAGCTATCTTTTCTAATCTGATCGGATTCAAAAAGTTATTTAAGCAGCTGAAACCGGCAAAGACGGTAACCTTAAATTTCGCTGATGCAAAGATTGTCGATCATACCTTCATGGAACAACTACATCATTTTGAAGAATCATTCGGGCATGAAGGCGGAAAAGTAAATGTAACCGGGTTTGAGTATTTTGAAAACTTCTCAAATCATCCCTTGTCGGCCCGTAAGGTTTCAGTGAACAATAACAAGCTGGAAATTAAACTCAATGACCGCCAGATTAGTTTGCGCAAGTATGCGAGTGATTTTGGCTTTACCTTTTACCCACAAAAGGTAAAGAATACCTTTAAGTTTAAGGACTTCCCGATTTTGCAGGGTATTAAATTTCAGTATGAAGAAAATGTTCTCGTTCGATACAATGAATGGGCACGGTATGAAGTGTCAGACATCAAGCTTTCTGAGTTTGCTTTACAGGCACAATCCGATTTGGTGATCACTGTGCTTATGATCAGCGAAACTGAGGTTCACTTGCCTGATTTTGCCCTGGAACCGGAAAATCTTTGGTCGAAATTTTCTGAAGGCGTTCAAGGTAAAGACATTGATTTTTCTGGAAATCCGGTTTTTTCAAAGCGCTACTATTTGCGCGGTACGGACGAAAGGGCAGTTAAGGAATTTTTCAATGAGCCTGTTATCAATTTCTTTGAATCACATAATGGCATTCATGTGGAGTCTCATCGAAACAAAATTTTGATTTATCTGAAAAGGGATACGCTTGATCCTGAAGGCATCCATAACTTGATTGCATTCGCAGATGAATTTGTTCAGTTGTGCCAATTGCAGCCGACAACATAGTATTACAAGTATTCTTTTCGAAAGGCAGAATAAAGAAAGAGTACTCCAACAAGTACAGTCATTACCGCAGCTGCTGAACTGATAAAAATTTGTTCGCCTTGCCAGCGTAGATAAATACCCGCCAATGCCCAGGTAACTACTGCGGCAAAGGCGGGTTTCTTATACGTTAATGTAATGTAAACGGCAAGTAAAAAAGCAACCGCCATCATGATCACCGTCCAGGTTTCGGGTGCAAGCATGTACGATGATAATTTCAGGGAAACAAGTGCAGTGGCTATGTTGGCAATGGTGGCTACACAAATCCACGCAAAGTAAGTTGTGAGTGGTAGTGAAATAAAGAAGCGCTTTGCACGCGTGTTCAGGTTTGCTTGTTGAAATTTGAGAAAGGCTAGCGTAAGCGTTACCAAAAAGGCAAGCATAATGATTACGGATATCCACACATAGAGAAAGTGCCAGGCTAAAATCCAGGAAATATTGAAAACAGAAGAAAATATAAAATAAGGTGATAGCTGCCTATAGATTTCCTGAGTCGGCTTGTCGCGCAGGCGAACCCATTGCCACAAAACAAACGCCAGCAGCAGCAGGTAGATCACGCTCCAGATGGAGAAAGTAATACCTGCCGGGGTAAACAGACTTGGGTACAGGGCAGAAACCTCTCCCGTGGTTAAGCCATTGATGGGAAGAATGTTGGCTAGTGCGTTAGCGGTAAGCACTGCGATTAGGGCAATGGAATGAATTAGGGAGTTGATAACTGGATTTTTCATATTCATAGAACATTGAATTATCCAGCTTGGTTTTCCACTTATCATAAATCAGTTGAAAAGGCCAATGAGTAATTAGTAAACTTGTATATAAACCTCAAAAAATATGAAATTACATGCTTTATGGGCATCTGGCTTGATCCTGATTGGTCTTGTTGGCTGTCAGAATAAGGAAGCAGAAACCGCACTAACCTATCCGGTTACACAAAAAGTTGACACCGTTGATGTGTACTTCGGAACAGAAGTTCCCGATCCATACCGTTGGCTGGAGAATGACACCGCCAAAGCCACAGCCGATTGGGTTACCGCACAAAATGATGTTACGTTTGGCTACCTGAGCAACATCACCTATCGCGATGCAGTTAAGCAGCGCCTGCTGGAGCTGAACAATTATGAAAAACTCGGCACCCCTTTCCGCAGAGGTGAATATTATTATTTCTACAAGAATGACGGACTTCAAAATCAATATGTATTGTACCGAAAGAAAGGCGAGAACGGTGAGGCCGAACTGTTTTTAGATCCCAACACCTTTTCAAAAGACGGAACGACCACCATGCGTGGGCTGTCGTTTTCAAAAGACGGTTCCTTGTTAGCTTTTCAAATCGCTAAAGGGGGCGCGGATCGTGCCGAAGCTGTGGTGATCAGAACATCCGACAAATCGTTGGTGGAAGATACCATTCGGAATATGAAGCAAAGTTCCATTTCCTGGAAAGGCAATGACGGTTATTACATCAACCGGTTTGCTGAAGGGTTGAACAAAAGTCTGGGTGCAAAGAATGAATATCAGATACTCTATTATCATAAGCTGGGTACCCCCTCTTCTCAGGATAAAGTGATTTTTGGTGAAAAGGAAAAGCGGAGATTTGTAAGCGGATTTGTTTCTGAAGATGAGCGCTATTTAATTATGACAACTGCCGAAGGCACCACCGGCAATGAGTTATATGTTCAGGACTTATCTAAACCTGATGGTAAGATTTTGCCCATCAAAACGGGATTCGAAAGCGATCAATATGTAATCGAAACCGAAGGGTCAAGATTGTTCATTGAAACAAATTACCAGGCGCCAAATTCAAAAGTTGTTTGGGTGGATGCGGCTAACCCATCATACGAAAACTGGAAAGATCTGATTCCGGAAACGGAGAACACCCTAAGTACATCAGCAGGTGGAGGAAAAATTTTTGCAAGTTATTTGGTTGATGTAAAGACTCAGGTTAAGCAGTATGATCTGAATGGCAAGTTTGAGCGCGAAATAGAACTGCCTGGCATTGGAACGGCCAATGGTTTTAGCGGATGGAAAGATGATGTAAACCTGTATTACACCTTTACCTCATTTACCTACCCGCCAACCAGCTTTAAATACAACATCGCTTCCGGTGAGTCAACGGAATATGCACGGCCAAAAATTGACTTTAATCCGGATGATTTTGAGACCAAACAAATATTCTACACCAGCAAGGACGGTACAAAAATTCCCATGTTCATTGTACACAAAAAGGGGATTGAACTTAATGGTAAGAACCCAACGTGGTTATATGCCTATGGAGGCTTCAACATTAGTTTGACACCTTCTTTCAGCGCATCAAGAATGGTGTGGCTGGAGAACGGTGGCATTTTTGCACAACCAAACCTTCGCGGTGGCGGTGAATACGGAGAGAAGTGGCATTTGGCTGGAACAAAGATGAACAAGCAAAATGTGTTTGATGATTTTATTGCAGCAGGTGAGTACTTAATAAACGAAAAGTATACATCCAATGAGTACCTGGCTATAAATGGAGGGTCAAATGGTGGGTTATTGATCGGAGCGGTGATGACTCAACGACCTGATTTGGCTAAAGTAGCTTTTCCTGCGGTGGGTGTGATGGACATGTTGCGCTATCATAAGTTTACAATAGGAGCAGCCTGGGCTCCGGATTATGGAACTGCTGAGGATTCAAAAGAGATGTTTGAGTATTTGAAAAGATATTCGCCAGTTCATGCGTTAAAACCCGGAACAAATTACCCGGCTACAATGGTAACTACCGCTGATCGCGATGACCGGGTGGTGCCGGCACATAGTTTCAAGTTTGCTGCAGCACTGCAGGAAAATCATGCGGGTAGCAATCCTGTGTTAATCCGTATAGATGTGAACTCGGCTCATGGTGCTTCAAACCTGAGTAAAGGAATTGAATCCATTGCCGATCAATATTCATTTGCGTGGTATAATATGGGCGTAGTTCCACCTATAGCGAAAGAGGATATGTAATAACAATTGAATTTTTTTAATTTAAGGGGCTGTCTATCGGATAGCCCCTTTTGGTTTTATGAAAACAGAGATTACCATACGAAAAGGAACAAAAGCTGATCTGCCACGCGTTCTTGAGTTGATTAAGGAACTTGCCTTGTATGAAAAAGCTCCGCACGAAGTAATCAATACGGTTGAATTGATGGAGAAAGATGGTTTCGGGTCGAATCCGATTTATGGCTTGTTTGTAGCTGAGAATCAAAAGGGTGTTGTGGGCATCTCCATTTACTATTGGCGTTACTCTACCTGGAAGGGCAAGCGACTTTACCTGGAAGACATTGTAGTAACCGAAACAGAACGTGGCAAGGGAATTGGGAAACTACTCTTTGACCGAACCATGCAACATGCGCTGGATGAGGATTGCTCGGGCATGATGTGGCAGGTGCTGGATTGGAATGAACCGGCTATTAATTTCTATGAGAAATATTATAAGGCGAAATTGGATGGTGAGTGGATAAACTGCAGCCTGGAGCGTGATGAAATCATAAAACTGATTTCAAATGAATAGATCAGATCTCCTGCAGCAATGTTCTGAATGCCACATGACGCCCGCCATATTTTTGCTTATGTTTTTCGATTAATTCGGGAGCAAACTTTTCGAGATACTGCACTACGTTTTCCAGGGTTTCAGCGAAGTATTGTACGCTATACGAAATGCTGCCATCGTCATTGTCGTGCAACACCTTGTACATTTTATAATTTAAAAACAGACCGGTATTGAGTACATCGGGAATGTGTTCGGCCTTCATCCAGGCAACCCATTCTTGTTCAATTTCCTTATCAATGCCAATGGTAACGTTGTATAAAAACATATCTCTTATTTTTCTGCTACGTAGTCTTCAAGGTAAGCAAAGTTTTCGGTTAGCTGCCCGCCTTTTGCAATTGTCGCGCGTTTCAAAACTCCATCGGCATCTTTTACAAAAAGCAACGGTAAAATTCGGTCGATTAAATCGCGACCAAATTCTTCCGAAGCACTGCGGGGAAGTTCACACGGGAGGTTATCCACCGCCATTACCGTTATGTGTTTATCATTACTTAAAGAAGGTTTTTCCTGCCCGGTTTGTGGATCGTAATCATATAAAGGCTCAGGAATGGTACTGGCCCGAATGGTACTGGGGATGGAGCCGCCCACATCGCAGGTGATATCGGCAATAATTTTAATCTTGAACTCGGGTGAGCACATGTCTTCACGCGTAAAGAGAACAGGTGCTTTGGGATTCCAGAAAGCACCTGCCATCAATATGTCGGCAACTTTGGTGAACGATAAAAACGTTGAATCATAACGTTCGGGATGCTGATGAAATTCATCGCGGTTAAAGTGTCCACCTTCACGCCTGATGTGGTAATCGGCACTGCCCAATTGTACGTATACGGGCTCATCAAATGTTTTGGTCAGAAAATCGTACACGCCAACTTTACGAATACCCGCTGTATCCAGTGTTTCCATAGCACCTTTTCCAACACGACCAGCACCAGTAAGGATAATTTTCACGGGAGGTAATTTCACCTTGCGTAACTCCAGCTTCAAATCGTTTACGTCAAAACACTCAAACGCTCTGCGCAAAGAATAATCTCCATAACGTTTTCCGTAAGTCCACAAGCCATTATAGGCACCAACAATTCCCGCGTACCGGCCAAACGCCACAAGCCTGTTTCCCAGTCTGTCTTTTAAGGTTTCATAATCGATCAGCCTGATTTTTCTTTTGAGTATCTCCTGAAGCAGTTTTTTGTTATAAGGTTGCTTTTTTATCGTATGCGAAAAGAACAGGTAGGTTTTATTCGGAATAAGATCGGCTATGGGAACCTCTTTAATGCCCATCAGTATGTCGCAATCGCCTACGTCTGTTCTAACCTCAATGCCTAATTCGCGGTATTCATCATCGTTAAATGCGCGCACTTCACTCGATTGACAGATTACCTTAACGTTCGGAAACCGTTGTTCAATTTCTTCTGTTTGCAGGGGTGTGAACGGAACGCGTTTATCGGGTGGGACTTTGCCTTCGCGAATGATGCCGAGTTTGATAGATTTCATAGACATGGAACTATCCAAAGGTAATGAGGTTTTTGATGTAAATTGGAGTTGTGGAAAAATACAGTTTGCTGATTTTGGGTTGGATAGGTTACCTCGGTCTACACAGCGTGTTTGCGGCTGATGGCATAAAGCAGTATTTCAGCCAGCGCATGCGTAGCGTATTTAAGTATTATCGGTTGTTGTATGTTTTCTTTTCAACCACCGGGCTTTTTGCCATGTTGTTGTTGAATGCCTCCATTTCTTCAGCTTATCTTATTGAATCCAGTGATTGGAACCGATACTTAAGCATGATGCTGGCCACGTTTGCCATTTTTATTTTTAAGGCTGCCTTTAAACAATATAGCCTGAAAGGTTTTGCAGGCTTTGAATCGGATGAACAGGAACAATTTAAAGTGGATGGAATACTGAAGCATGTGCGTCACCCGATTTATTCGGCCACGATTTTAATGGTGGTGGCGTTCTGGTTATTTATTCCCAACGTGACTACGCTGGTTTCAGCTTGCTGTATTTTCATTTACCTGGCCATTGGTATCCCGTTGGAAGAGCGAAAACTGATTAAAAAGTATGGTGAGGCATATATCAGTTATAAGCAGCGCGTTCCCGCCCTGATTCCGTGGTTTCGAAGGAGTTCCTGAGTTATTCTTTCTTCTTTTTCTTTTTGCCCTTTTTCAACTCATCATAATCATCCCGTTCAGCCAGTTTTTTGTCGTCCACATTCTTATCCAGAAAGGCGTTGATTTTTTCAATATCCATGTTGGATTTCAACTCACCAAACTGGTTGATAGACACTTCAAATCCTTCCAGATCTTTGTGCACACGCGGCTTTTTGGCAGCCGGTTTTTTTTCGGGTTTTGATTTTTTTGTCATGCTAACCGACTTTGATTTTTAGATTACTCAATGCAAACGTCAACCGACTCACCACCTCTTCCTTGCCGATGATCTCCATAATCATCATCAGATCTGGTCCACCGCCCAATCCACTTAATGCTACACGCAACGCCTGAAGTATTTTGCCAGTGCCAATCTGGAGAGAGGCTGTAACCTGTTCCAGGGTTTCTTTTGCTATCGTTGCATCGAATGTACTCAATTTTTCAACGGCATCGCGGTAAGCGGTTAATACCTTCACAGCCTCATCGTTCCACTTTTTTGACACAACTCCCTCATCAAATGATGAAGGAGCGTTGAAGAAGAATTTACCCTGCTCCCAAAGATCTTTTGGGAAGGTGATGCGTTCTTTCATTACAGCACAAATTTTTTCTGCTTTGTCCTGTGAGCAGTTAATGTTTTCTTTCTTTAGCTGATTCAGCAAGAATGAGGCAAGTTCGGCATTGGATTTAACCCTTAAATATTGCTGGTTATACCATTGGGCTTTCTGGATATCAAACTTTGCTCCGGCTTTTCCAATTCGTTCAATGCTAAAAGCCTGAATTAATTCATTCATCGAAAAGATTTCCTGTTCCGTGCCGGGGTTCCATCCCAGAAAAACAAGGAAGTTAATTAAGGCTTCAGGTAAATAACCTGCTTCGCGATAGCCGGTAGATTGCTCGCTCGTATTCGGGTCAGTCCAAGTTAACGGAAAGATGGGAAATCCCATGCGATCCGCATCGCGTTTGCTGAGTTTGCCGTTACCATCGGGTTTTAGTAATAATGGCAGATGTGCAAACTGTGGCATATCTTTTTCCCATCCGAAAGCTTTGTACAACAAAACATGGAGCGGGGCAGAAGGAAGCCATTCTTCGCCTCGGATTACGTGCGAAATTTTCATCAGGTAATCATCTACTACGTTGGCCAGGTGGTAGGTGGGCATTCCGTCTGATTTCATCAAAACTTTGTCATCGAGCTGGGCGGTTTGCACCGAAACTTCACCACGAATCAAATCATGCAACACTACCGTTTCATTTTCCGGAATTTTAAACCGTATAACATACGGATGGCCAGCGCCAAGAAGCTTTTTAGTTTCTTCAGCCGATAGGGTAAGTGAGTTGCGCATGGTCATGCGGGTGGTACTGCTGTACTGCTGCTGATCGGAGCCAGCGGCTTTTTGACGTTCGCGCATGGCTTCCAGATCTGCTTCGGTATCAAAAGCATAATAGGCATGTCCGCTTTGCAACAGTTGCTGCGCGTATTGGCTGTAGATTTCTTTCCGTTCCGATTGACGGTATGGCCCGTATGGCCCGCCTTCGCGAACACCTTCATCGATCTGTATTCCGGCCCATGCTAATGAATCCATAATATACTCCTCCGCACCGGGTACATACCGGTTCTGGTCGGTATCTTCAATTCGAAGGATCATGGTGCCCCCCTGCTGGCGGGCTAATAAAAAATTATAAAGGGCTGTACGAACCCCCCCGATATGTAACGCCCCTGTCGGACTCGGGGCAAACCGCACGCGAACATCTTTCATAGGGCAAAGTTAATCGTTCAATTATAATTCTTCTGTAAAAGGGTTTTACCTTTGCACCTTTTACACACAACTGCCATGGCTGAGGAAAAGAGTCTGAACTTTCTGGAGGAAATTGTTGAAAACGACTTGCGGGAAGGCAAGCACCAAACCATACTCACCCGCTTTCCGCCCGAGCCTAATGGCTACCTCCACATTGGCCACGCCAAAAGCATTTGCCTGAATTTTGGTCTGGCTTTAAAGTATGGTGGTAAAACCAACCTGCGGTTTGATGACACCAACCCGGTAACAGAAGAAACCGAGTATGTAGAGAGCATCAAAAATGATATTCAGTGGCTGGGTTTTCGGTGGGCTAATGAATTTTATGCTTCCGATTATTTTGAGCAGCTGTATGAATTTGCGATAAAGCTGATCACGAAGGGTTTGGCATATGTGGATGACAGCACCAGCGAAGAAATCGCACAGCAAAAGGGAACCCCAACACAACCCGGCACGAATAGTCCGTATCGCAACCGGAGTATTGAGGAAAACCTGCAGCTGTTTGCCGATATGCGGGCGGGTAAGTATAAAGACGGTTCGAAGGTACTGCGTGCCAAGGTTGACATGGCGCATCCAAATATGCACATGCGCGATCCAATCATTTATAGAATTAAGCATGCGCATCATCATCGCACGGGCGATGCCTGGTGCATTTACCCGATGTATGATTTTGCCCATGGCCAAAGCGACTCGATAGAAAAAATAACGCACAGCATCTGTACACTTGAGTTTGTTCCACACCGTGCCCTGTACGATTGGTTCATCGAAAACCTGGAGATTTATCCATCGCGGCAATATGAATTTGCTCGATTGAACCTGACGTACACGGTAATGAGTAAGCGTAAGTTATTGCAACTGGTCAATGAAAATCATGTAAGTGGATGGGACGACCCGCGCATGCCAACGTTGAGTGGCGTGCGAAGAAGAGGATATACACCTGAGAGCATTCGCGATTTTTGTGACCGCATTGGCGTAGCCAAACGCGATAACCTGATTGATGTAGGTTTGTTGGAGTTTTGTGTTCGCGAGCACCTGAACAAAGTTGCCCTGCGCAGGATGGTGGTGTTCGATCCGGTTAAGGTAGTGATCACCAATTATCCGGAAGGAAAGACTGAAATGGTTTCGAGCGAAAATAATCCGGAAGATGAATCAACCGGAACACGCGAAATTCCCTTCAGTCGTGAACTATACATTGAGCAGGAAGACTTCATGGAGAATCCCCCGAAAAAATATTTCCGTCTGGCGCCCGGACAAATGGTGCGGCTAAAAAGTGCTTATATTATTAAGTGCGAGTCGGTGGTGAAGGATGCAACCGGAAATGTGACTGAGTTACACTGCACGTATATTCCAGAAAGCCGCAGCGGTTCTGATACTTCAGGAATAAACGTGAAGGGTACGTTACATTGGGTGAGCGCTGCCCATGCAGCAAAAGTGGAAGTGCGCTTGTATGACCGACTCTTTAAAGTTGAAGATGTAGCGGATGCTGAAGGCGATTTCAAAGATCACCTCAATCCCGATTCATTGAAAGTACAAACGGTATTTGCTGAACCCGATCTGTTAAAAGCGACTGCCAATACACGCTACCAGTTTATGCGCAAAGGATATTTTGTTCTTGACCCGGATTCGACCGAAAGCAATTTGGTTTTCAACCGAACCGTTACGCTCAAGGATATGTGGGCGAAAATCAAGACTTAAGACTCAAGTAGCAAGACACGACTTCCTCTGTCTTATGTCTTACATCTTATGTCTTAGGTCTCATGTCTACTTCACAGCGATACAAGAAATCTCAACCCGCACATCCTTAGGCAGGCGACTAACCTCTACCGTTTCGCGGGCAGGAGGATTGGCGTTGAAGTACTCTCCGTAAATCGCATTGACTTCTGCAAAGGAATTCATGTCTTTTAAAAAGATAGAGCATTTGACCACGTGGGTAAAATCCATACCGGCAGCGCTTAAAACAGCCTTCAGGTTTTTCATCACCTGGTGTGTTTCATCGGCAAGGCTTCCTGAAACCAGGTTTCCGGTTTTGCGATCTATGGCAATCTGACCACTTACAAACAGCATGTTGCCGGCCTGAATGGCCTGGCTATACGGACCGATGGGTTCTGGTGCCTGGTCGGAATAAATAACGGTTTTTGACATAAGGGATGATTTTTAAAACATTAATTTAGCAACGGCTCAAAGTACGTGAATCATGAACATTTTAGTGATCGGTGACCCGATAAATCTTGAAGAATGCAAGCTTAAATTTGGCGATCAGCACGCGTATACCTTTGAGCAGGACCATCGGGAGGCTGAACGTTTTGTTTCCGGTAGCGACCTGGTGTTTGATTTTATTTTGGATGAAGAGCCTTTTCAAGCTGAAATCTATGCAGAAAAGGAGGCAAACGTATTTGTAAATACCGCCAAACTTTCACTGGCAGAGCTTTTCAGTCTATCCGATCACAAGATCAAGGCAAACCTGTTTGGTTTTAATGGTTTACCCACTTTTGTAAACCGTTCGGTGTTGGAGGTAAGCGTACTGCATCCTGCTGATGTGGTGAATCTAAAAAGCTTATGCGATAAGTTGGGTACCGACTTTTTGTTGGTAGAAGACCGAGTGGGATTAGTCACACCGCGCATCATTTGCATGATTATTAACGAAGCATATTACACCGTTCAGGAAGGGACTGCTTCACGCGAAGATATTGACCAGGCCATGAAATGGGGCACCAACTATCCGCATGGACCGTTTGAGTGGTGCGGTTTAATCGGCATCAAACATGTGTACGAGTTGCTGGAAGCGGTGTATGAAGATACACACGATGAACGCTACAAAGTGTGCCCGTTATTGAAGCGGGAGTATTTGATGGGGTGATTAAACTTATCCCAGTGATTAGCTGAGTCAGATCAGTTAATCTACGTCACAGTTGTACTTAAACTCGCCTGTTACGGCAAGTGCACTCGATTGGCGGGTTAACAAGAAACCTTTTTCTGAAAAGGTATATGTGTAAGTAGTGATGTCTCCGGATTGAACATGTTTAATACTTACAGGGTTGTTTTCACTCAGGTTCCAGATGCTAAACAAGTATTCTTCCCCACTGAACTTGGTTTCG
Organism: Cyclobacteriaceae bacterium; assembly: GCA_030584025.1. NCBI lineage: Bacteria > Pseudomonadati > Bacteroidota > Cytophagia > Cytophagales > Cyclobacteriaceae > Cyclobacteriaceae bacterium. The sequence continues at coordinate 3,502,013 of CP129487.1, read as the reverse complement.
AAGTATGGATTTTTCTTGTCGTCATATTCAATTTCGTAGCTTTCTTCCAGTTCTTCCAGTTCATTGTACATGCTCACCAGCGTAATGTTTTTGCCTGTATAGGTGTAAACGGTTGAGTCGCCCTTGGCAAAATTATTACTGTTGCTTCGCTCCGCGAAACTGATAACCTTATCATTTGAGTCCAAAAAGTAATAGCGATAGGATTGCAGGTTCTCAATGGAACTACTCGACCGATAGAACTGCTCTTTTATGGTGTCAGTTGCATGGGTTATCTGAACAAAGTCATCTGCAATATTTCCATTCACATAAAAATTTATGCGCGTTAGTTTATCATCGTTACTGTATGTACGAATGCTGGTGAATGAGAAATCGTCATCATCAGTAAACGTATAGTTTACCCCTGCCAATCGGTTTCTTATATCGTAGCTTGCCGTCATAATTCCCTCTTCTTCTTCGAAGGGAAACTGGGTCGGTAAGCATTTGGTTGATCCTGTAAAGATTTCGTTATTCTCACAATTGGAGAACAAGAGAGTTGTTCCAACAAGAATCACGATTGATAAAAGTGATTTCAGTAGTTTACGCTCTCCTTTGGACATCTTTAAAAGCACAAGCCCTGCAAAAAAACCAACAATAAAAATCAAGAGTGTATTCATAGACTTTATTCAACAGTTACAGATTTAGCGAGATTTCTAGGCTGATCAACGTTACAGCCACGCATTACAGCAATGTGGTATGAGAGTAGCTGCAACGGAATTACAGAAACAATCGGTATCAAGGCATCCTGAACGGCCGGAATTTCAATTACGAACTCTGCCATTTGCGGAATTAACTTGTCACCTTCGGTTACAACCGCAATGACCCTTCCTTTTCGGGCCTTTACTTCCTGAATGTTGGAAACAACTTTCTCGTAAGATCCATCGTGTGTAGCAATAAACACTACGGGCATTTCTTCATCAATCAACGCTATGGGACCGTGCTTCATTTCGGCAGCCGGGTAACCTTCTGCATGGATGTATGAAATTTCTTTCAGTTTCAAGGCGCCCTCCAAAGCCACTGGAAAGTTATAACCACGGCCTAAGTAAAGGAAATTAGAGACATCCTTAAACGTGAAAGCGATTTCACGAATCTTATCATTAAGCCTCAACACCCTTTCAACTTTTTCAGGAATAGTTTCCAATTCAACCAACATTTGGTGAAAAGCCTGATCAGTAATGGTCCCGCGTTTTTGCGCGATGATGAGGCAAATCATACTCAGTACTGTAAGTTGTGCAGTGAATGCCTTAGTACTGGCTACTCCTATTTCGGGTCCGGCATGCGTGTAGGAACCCGCATGTGACGTACGCGCAATGGATGAACCCACCACGTTACAAACCCCGATAATGATGGCACCTTTGGATTTGGCCAGCTCAATGGCAGCGAGTGTATCTGCAGTTTCTCCTGACTGTGAGATAGCAATGACTACATCACCCTCGCGAATAATTGGATTGCGGTAGCGAAACTCTGAGGCATATTCGACTTCAACCGGTATCCGGCAAAATTCTTCAATCATGTATTCAGCTACCAGTCCGGCATGCCAGGATGTGCCACAGGCTACAATGATGATGCGCTCCGCATTCATCATCTTATTCACATACTCACGGATACCACCCAATACCAGTCTTCCTGCTTGTGAGTCAAGTCTTCCCCGCAAGCAATCTTTAATGGATTTCGGTTGTTCAAAAATCTCTTTCAACATGAAATGATCGAACCCGCCCTTTTCGATTGCCTCCAGCTCCAGCTCCAATTTTTGAATGTATGGAGTCATTGGGGCATCTTCTATGGTTTTGATGCGTAGTTGCCCCTCATCAATTACGGCAATCTCCAGATCGTTGAGGTAAACCACATCTTTGGTATATTCGATAATGGGTGTGGCATCGGAAGCCATAAAGAATTCATCCTTCCCAACCCCAATTACCAATGGGCTACCCTTACGTGCTGCAATGAGTTGATCGGGATTATCGTTCGACATGATGACAATGGCATAGGCACCTACCACCTTGGTAAGCGCCAGGCGCACTGCTTCTTCAAGCGTGCAGTTGTTATTTTCCCAAATGTCTTCAATGAAGTGAATTAATACCTCGGTATCTGTTTCACTTAGAAAAACATGTCCTTTATTGACCAGCTCTTGTTTCAGCGAGCTGTAATTTTCAATGATACCGTTGTGGATAATCGCAAGCTTGCGTGAAGAAGAATAATGCGGATGAGCATTTACATCATTGGGTTCACCGTGCGTAGCCCAACGGGTATGTCCGATGCCGATGGTACTTTTTAACGTAGCATCATGAAGGTGATCTTCCAGGTCAGATACTTTCCCTTTTTTCTTATAAACGTTAAGCCCGTTATTCAACAGGGCAATACCTGCACTGTCGTACCCGCGGTACTCCAATCGTTTAAGGCCCTTTATGATTACTTCCTGGGCATCGCGATGGCCAACGTAGGCAACTATTCCGCACATAAATGCTTAGTTGTTAAAGGTTTTGATTATTCGGCTGCGTATAATAAACACGCAGTTTTATATTTTCTTTCGTAAAGACGGTGCGATCAAGTGTTTTGCCGGTGGGCACTGTCGAAGGAACTCCTGTAATGCTTGTGCCTGGGTACAAGCCTAAATAAAGTGGCCTATACTGACTGTTTTTGTTTTGAAAGAGCGTTTGAATAAACAAGGTAATTGAACCCGTGTAGGTCTTGGTTGAACTATTATAAAGCAAGCTACCAGCAATTCGATTCTGACTTTGTTGAGATAAGTCACTGCTAACGTAATAGTTGATCAAGTTGGTGAACATGAAAAACTTGTTCAGCGAATCTTTAGTAGTCTGATCGAGTTCACGATAATCCAAAAAATTATTATCCTCCTGCATCAGCCGTAATTCTAATACAGGCAAAGGCTTATAGTCACCAGTTGTATTCACTGATTCAATGACAATTTCTGCAGCATTTATGATAATGTTTTTTTCAGATACCTCGTCAGCAAATTCTTCGTAAAAACTGCTTAAGTCAACTTTAGTAACCATAGGATAACCGCCCTGTACTACACGTAGACTGGTGGTTGCTTCTCCTGCTGCATAAGGAGGATCAACAACGGGTAATTCGGCTACACGATCAGGAATAATATTATGAAAAGAAACACCTGAAAATCCAAAATCACGTGCCAGGGTATCCACAACCTGACCAGCAAGTTCGGAGTGATAGTACAATCTTATTTGAGAATAGGCATTTGCTGGTTCAAGTCCATACACAGCATCGCATCCCTCAGGAATAAGTGCCAGGCCCTTAAATAATGAACGAAACTTAGTCGCGTTTGAAAAATTCTGATCATCATCGTTGAGTGCTACATTGAAAAGTTCAAGTCCAAAACTGTCATCAAGCCTTGCTCTTGCCACCAGTGTATCTTGCCGGTTTATTCTTTCAACCGTAATGTTTGTAGCAACACGTCTTTCTTCCTGTTCAAACTGATAAATTTGTTGGAATTGGGTTTCACCAATTTCTTCTGCTTCATCAGCATAATTAACGGTTGAATTGGAATAGTATCGGTTAGCAATGTTTACTAATACTTCTTTGTCGGTTCCAGGTATCGTGAAGTACTCTTGCCGTAAATTTAACGGATTTGCTTCTGTAATTTTCCGAATGCTGAGTTTGCCTGTTCCGGCAGAACTGGTATTCAAACCATATGAATAGCCATCTAATCGAAGTTGCAGCGTAATGGAGTCATACACATAGGTGTGATCCTCTTTTTGAGCAAGCTTGGTTGTAAGTGCAGGTAAGAACTCTGTGAAAACTTCTGTCTTAATGGCGCCAATAATCGGGTCATTGTGTTCACCGGCAAGTAGTCTTCTTGCACCTGTTCCTTGATCGGTTAACTCAGGATCGGTAGCAACAATTGCCCCATCTCCAACAAGAAACTCCTGAAACTTTACATTAAACCGGTTATTAGCTTTAAACCCCAACAGGCTTGTCTCATCTTCACAAGCCACCAAAAACAAAGCAGCTAAAAGTAGCTGCCATGTTCGCTTAACCCACAAGTTCATTATATAAATTGAAGTATGATTCGGTGTAGTTTTCGTCTTTGTCGATGGTTTCGACTTTCTTTTCTTTTATTTTTTTGAAGAGCCCTTCAAGTTTTTTGTTCTCGCCTGCCACAATAACCGCATCGGAGAATTCAACACCCATGCGGATGAATCCTTCGTAGTCGGCCGACTTCAGGTTGCCCAACATCTTGTCTTCAATGTCCATCATCTTCACTTTGCTCATAATGTCTTCCTTGAACTTATGCGTAAAGCTATTATTGTAAATGGTGAAAACAGTTTTTGCGTTCTTGAACAACGGATCGTTCTTGTAGGTGGTTTTCAAGTACAACGGAATGAAGCTGGTAATCCAGTCGTTGCAGTGTACCACATCCGGTGCCCACCCTAATTTACGAACGGTTTCAATAGCACCTTTGCAAAAGAAGATTGCACGCTCATCGTTATCGGCATAAAAGCGATTTTCTTTATCGTGAAATACAGACTTTCTGTGGAAGTAATCTTCATTATCAATAAAGTAAACCTGAAGTTTGGCATTCGGGATAGAAGCCACCTTGATTGTCAAGGGCTTTTCCTCATCACCTACGGCAATGTTAATCCCCGATAATCTGACTACTTCATGTAACCGGTTCTTTCTCTCATTAATAATCCCAAAGCGCGGCACCAGTATGCGGATCTCCATTCCCTTTTCCTGCATGGCCTGGGGTAACTTGCGTACAAAATCGGCTACCTCAGAAGTTTGCAGAAAGGGATTGATCTCGCTGGCTACATAAAGAATACGGAGTTTCGACATAATATGATTGATTAGTTGACTGAACGGAAAATGAGCCACAAAAGTACGAAAATCGCCCCCCTTATTCAACTCTTTTTCTGATTAAAGCCTATATTTGGCGCCTTTATCCGAAGCTGTAACATGCAGATTTTCAGGGAAATTAAGCCCCTAAGGGCATTTTTGGTTGAAAAATGGAGGGCTGGACAAAAGCCCGGATTTGTTCCCACCATGGGGGCCCTTCACCGCGGACATTTGGAATTAGTTGCCGCTTCACGTGCCAACCACCCGTTTACCGTTTGCTCTGTTTTTGTTAACCCCACCCAGTTCAATAATGCTGAGGATTTCGCCAAATACCCCCGAAATATTGAACGGGATATTGATTTATTAAAGCAGGAAGGGTGCGATGTGTTGTTTTGTCCGGATGAAGCCGAGATGCGCCCGGATAGCCAATTCCTGAATTTTGATTTTGGGCACCTGGATAAAGTGATGGAAGGAAAATTTCGTCCGGGTCATTTCAGTGGGGTCGCGCAAGTGGTATCAAAGCTGTTTCATATTGTGGAGCCAGATACGGCCTATTTCGGACAGAAGGATTGGCAACAGTTTGTGATCATCTGCACGTTGGTTAATGAGTTAAAGTTTAACGTAAAGCTTAAGGCAGTTGAAACCGTTCGTGAACCTGATGGCCTTGCAATGTCTTCAAGAAACGAACGACTTTCAGAAGTGCAACGAAAGGAGGCCACTTTACTATCAAAATGTTTGAATGAGGCCCGCGAACAACTTCTGCACGGAAAGTCTGTTGAAGATGTAAAGAAAAGTGTCACGAACACGTTTAATCAAAATGAAGCTTTGCAGCTTGAATATTTTGAAATGGTAAACGCAGAGAACCTAACCCCAATCAAATCTGTTGGGGATGCTGACCGTGCTATACTGTGTATGGCTGCCTATGTGGGTGGGGTTCGTTTAATTGATAATATGTTTGTTTGATTTATGAGAATTGAAGTTTTAAAGTCGAAAATACATCGGGCAAAAATTACCCAGGCCGAGCTGCATTATGTAGGTAGCATAACCATTGATGAAACGCTTATGGATGCTGCCGGATTTATAGAAGGCGAAAAGGTGACCGTTGTAAACGTGAATAACGGTGAGCGTTTGGAGACCTATGTCATCAAAGGAGAACGTGACTCCGGTATGATTTGCCTTAATGGGCCGGCTGCTCGCAAAGTGCAGGTGGGGGATATCGTAATCATTTTTTCATACGCCTCCATGAAGCTTGAAAAAGCCAAAACTTTTAAACCCACTATTGTTTTCCCAACACCCGATAACCGATTAAATTGACAGCTTAATTCCACCGCATTGGGTTCACGCATCCGGGTATTTGTTCAATACATTCTTGTCCTCGCAGCCACCGTTTTTCTCGTGTGGTTTTCGCTGCGTGCCATTCAGGTTGAGGAAGGTCAGAATAAATGGGATTACCTCTTAAACACGTGGCATCGGGCCGATAAGTTTTGGCTCATGGTCATGCTGGTTTTTGTGATGATCAGTCACGTGCTTCGGGCCGAACGCTGGCGGATGTTATTAAAGTCGGCAGGCCATAGTACTTCCTTGTATAAGGGTTTTCTTTCGTTGATGGTGGGTTATCTCGTAAACCTGGTTATTCCACGGGGTGGGGAAGTCTCACGGTGTTTTAATTTATATAAGCTCCACAAAATTCCCGTGGAGGTTTCATTCGGCACGGTGGTGGTAGAACGAATTGCCGATTTGTTTTTTTTGGTGATTGTGTTGACCCTGGCATTTGTGGTTGAGGCTGATAAACTTTTTGGATTCATAGAAACCTTACCCATTCAACCAGTACTTGGCCAGGGCAAATTGGGTTTGATTATAACGGTGCTTGTTGCGCTGATCGTGATCAGCCTGATTGGCTTTTATATCTTAAAAAGAAATCAAAAGCTTCGTGATCGGGTTCGCAACGTATGGAAGGGATTTAAAACCGGCCTAACCTCAGTACTCAAACTTGAAAGTAAAGGGCTTTTCATTTTGCACTCCGTTGTCATTTGGGTTTTGTACTTTCTGATGAGTTATGCCGTAATCCGTGCGTTTGATGAAACTGCCCATCTTGGCTTTGGGGCAGTACTTTCACTTTTTGCCATTGGCACCATTGCCATGGCTGCACCGCTTCCGGGTGGGGCCGGGTCGTATCATGTTCTGTTACCGGCCGGACTTTCCCTATTGTACCAGGTTCCGCAAGCTGATGCGGTAGCGTTTACATTCGTTTTCCATGGCTGGCAAACCCTGATTATGATTGTGGGCGGGGTTATCTCCTTAATTTTGACGTCTGTTCTTCTTAGAAAACAAAAGAGTGCACCACCCGTATCGGATGAGCAACCTTCTGATTAGCTTTGTAAAGGCCAGTCGTGACGAATTGTCAGGGAATTCAACTGGCTTGGAAGTTGTTAAAGTAGAAATCTAAAAACGTAGAGAAATATGGGTGTTTTCATTATTGGTGGAATTTTCATGGTGATCGGGATGATCGTTAGCGGCAGACTGAAAAGTAAATTCCGCAAGTATTCCGAAATCCGGTTGAACCGCGATTTATCAGGTGCTGAAATTGCCAAGCTGATGCTGGCCGATAACGGCATTCACGATGTGCAGGTACTGAGTGTGGAGGGTGAACTTTCCGACCACTACAATCCGGCAAACAAAACCGTAAACCTTAGCCCTGAAGTTTATCATGGCAGAAGCGCTGCCGCAGCGGCCGTTGCTGCCCACGAATGTGGTCACGCGGTGCAGCATGCTACGGCTTACTCCATGCTTCAGTTCCGTTCGGCTATGGTGCCCATTCAAAATGTGAGTGGTAAAATCATGAACATGATTTTTTGGGCTATGATTTTGGGAGGTTCATTCATGCAAAGCATTTTGCCCTGGAACTCAGCTTTGCTGATCATTATTGCCTGTTACGGGGTGTTCACTTTGTTTGCCTTTGTAACGCTACCGGTTGAATTTGATGCCAGCCGCAGGGCATTGGCCTGGATCGAAAACCGTGGAATTGTAAACCGCCAGGAGCATGACATGGCAAAGGATGCGCTCAAGTGGGCCGCCATGACATATGTGGTGGCTGCAATCGGTGCGCTGACTACCCTCTTATATTATGTGATGATGTTTCTGGGTGGGCGTGATGATTAATCCGATATAATTTCAAGTATTCAATTAATTTTGGGCCCGGAATTAACCCCGGGCCCTTTCTATTTGTTTAATTCGGAAAAAGCACAGACCATGAATTTTCAACTAACCGAAGAGCACATTGCCGTACAACAAGCTGCCAGAGATTTTGCGCAGAATGAATTATTGCCGGGTGTAATTGATCGGGATACCGAGCAGAAGTTTCCGGCCGAGCAGGTAAAGAAAATGGGTGAACTCGGTTTCATGGGTATGATGGTGGATCCGAAATACAATGGTGGAGGAATGGACACCATCTCCTATGTGTTGGCGATGGAAGAGATTTCAAAGATTGATGCATCGGCTTCGGTGTGTATGTCGGTAAACAACTCATTGGTGTGTTGGGGATTGGAGAAATTTGGAACGGAAGAACAAAAGGAAAAATATTTAAAGCGCCTGGCTGCAGGCGAGATCATCGGTGCGTTTTGTTTGTCGGAGCCCGAAGCAGGCTCAGATGCGACAAGCCAGCGTACTACTGCAGAAGATAAAGGCGATCACTATCTTTTAAACGGAACAAAAAACTGGATCACCAACGGCAACAGTGCCAGTGTATATATAGTCATCGCCCAAACCGATGCAGCCAAGCGCCATAAGGGTATTAATGCCTTGATTGTTGAAAAGGGAATGCACGGCTTTGTAGTTGGCAAGAAGGAAGACAAGATGGGCATCCGTGGTTCGGATACACACTCGCTAATGTTCACCGATGTAAAGGTGCCGAAAGCCAATCGTATTGGTGAAGATGGTTTTGGTTTTACCTTCGCCATGACCACCTTAAATGGTGGACGAATAGGTATTGCTTCGCAGGCGTTGGGTATCGCTTCAGGTGCTTATGAGTTAGCGCTAACATATTCCAAAGAAAGAAAAGCTTTCGGAAAACATCTGGCCGAGCATCAGGCCATTCAATTCAAGTTGGCGGAAATGGCTACAAAAATTGATGCAGCCCGTTTGTTGGTTTGGAATGCAGCGTGCCTGAAAGACCAGGGGAAGGATTTTGTTAAGGCGGCAGCGCAAGCCAAACTTTTCGCTTCACAGATTGCTCAGGAGGTAACTACCGAAGCGGTTCAGATTCATGGTGGTTACGGCTACGTGAAAGAGTTTCACGTTGAGCGCCTCATGCGCGATGCGAAGATCACGCAGATTTATGAAGGCACAACAGAAATTCAGAAGCTGGTTATTTCACGGGAGCTTCTTCGTTAAGCAACTGAATTAATCTTCTTTTAGAAATTTACGGTGAGCGTAATTACTTCACCACCCCGCTTCACCTTCACCGGAATGGTTTGCCCTTTATCAAACTTTCCGAGTGCACCCATATAATCCTGAATGTCTTTTATGGTCAGGTCGCCCATTTGGATGATAATGTCTCCGGTTTGAATGCCTGCTTTTTGTCCGGGTCTGCCATCGGTTACTCCATCCACTTTAACGCCAGGTTCATCGGCTGTATAGCTGGGCATAATGCCCATGGTTACTTTAAAAGCAGAGCGGCTCGCCATCGGTTTTGCTTTGGTAGTAAGAAAGGCAAGCTTGGGTTCACTGTCCAATTCGTTAATCAATTTAGCAATCAGGGTTAGCACATCTGCCTGACCTTTGGTGTTTATTTTTTCCCAATCATCTGTGGGTTTGTGATAATCGGAATGCGCCCCTGTGAAGAAATGAAGTGCCGGAATATTTTTCAGGTAAAACGAAGTATGATCAGAAGGTCCGATTCCCGAAGAATCTGTTTTTATTTTCAATTGATCGGATGCTAATTTCTGCAACAATGGCTCCCACACCGGGCTTGTTCCTGTCCCGTTCACGGCCAGGGCTTTCGTTTGTGGATCAAGTCTACCAATCATATCCATGTTGATCATGTAATTTACTTTCGTCAGATCAAGTGGCGCATGCTCTGTAAAATGCTTTGATCCGAACAGACCCATTTCTTCACCCGAAAAGCAGATGAAAACGAAATTGTATTTCTCCTTAATCTTGTTGGTGCTGAAGTATCGGGCAAGCTCAAGTACGCCCGCCACGCCAGAGGCATTATCATCAGCACCGTTATGAATTTTACCGCTTGGATTGGCATCCAGCGAATTCCCTTGTTCACCAATGCCCAAGTGATCATAATGCGCGCCAATAACAATGGTGTATTCCGCTTTATTGTCGAGAAAACCCACCACATTATGAGCGGTGCCCGGTTCGCCCTCACCATGCGCCCCACGTTTAAACTCAAAGGGTTGAAGGTAGTTTTTGGCTTTGCCCACCGGCTTTAGCTTAAGCGATTTGTATGTTTTGGAGATGTATTCGGCAGCCATTTTTTCGCCTTCGGTGCCTGTGCCGCGCCCTTGAAGATCATCACTAGCCAGTACTTTAATGTGCGAAAGGATACGACCTTCATCGAATTGCTGTGCAAAAAGTGAGGCAGAAATTAATAATCCGAATAAACCAAGAAGTGCTGTTTTTTTCATGTGGATATATAATGAACCGCAAAGATAGCGCAACCCCTACAGTTTTATGCTAGCATGGAATAAAAAGTGATAAATTGGAGGCATGGGTTATCGCATGGATTTTTTTGCCGTCTTTATATTGCTCGGCCTGGTACAAGCGGTATTCCTTACGCTATTTTTCTTCTCTAAAGAACATCGGTTACGACAATATAATGTGTTCTACGGGTGGTTGCTGATTGCCATCATCGCTTGCGAGCTTGAGATATTTCTCATGTACACCGGGTATATTGTTCACGCCCTTCATCTCGCGGATTTTTCTGAGCCTTTTGCCTTGCTTATCGGCCCGTTCCTTTTTCTGTATGTTAGCTCGTTGGCCCGCGGACCGGTAAATCGGAAAACCATTGGTGCCCACACGGCTTTCCCCATTATTTACTCCTTGCTGTTGATTCCCTTTCTGATCTCATCAACCGATATAAAATACAATGCGTGGATAAATGCCTATCATCCCGGTTCGCCCTTGAGGGATGTGGTTTACCACTTCGATCCGTGGATGTTCGTGTTAACGGAGTGGCATACGGAACTGGTGTTGATCAGCCTGGCGTTTTACCTGGTGCTTAGCGGAGGGGTTATCATTCAGGCGTTCGGTAAGAAGAATGAATCCTTTTGGTCTCCCCAATCATTATCATTACGAACCTTACGCAACGGAGTAATGCAGATTGCATGCTTCACGTTATTTATACTGGTTGTAAAACTTTTGAATAAGGAAGATACAGGCGACCATTTGTTTGCCACGTTTGGCGCATTACTGATTTATGCTACCAGCTTTTCGGTGATGCGAGGCTCCGGTTTTTTTAAACAGGCATCGCTTAATGAGCAACAGAAATATAAAGGTTCATCACTCACGCCAGCTCAGCAACAAGCGCTTATTGATAAACTGAATTACTTGATGAAAGCTGAGAAACCTTTCATGCGTTCTGATTTCTCACTTCCTGAATTGGCACAAGAGTTAGGCGTTTCGGTTCATGTGCTTTCGCAAGCGATTAATGACGGGTTGGGCAAAAGTTTTTTCGAGCTGATAGCCGCTTACCGTGTTGAGGAGGCAAAGAAATTATTAAAAGAGCAGATGAATATTAAAGTGGAAGAAATTGCGGAGCAGGTTGGGTATAATTCAAAATCATCGTTCAACACAGCATTCAAAAAAAATACGGGCATGACGCCTTCGGAATTTCGTCAGCAATAACCCAATGAATCCTATTCTTTATATTCTTCAGCAGGTACACCCACTTTCAATGGAAACGCAAGAGGCCTTTTCCTCCATCCTACATACCAAACAGGTTAAGCGAGGCGATCACCTGGTTCGGATCGGTCAGGTACCGGAGAATTTTTACTTTGTGGTAAAAGGTCTGGCACGTGTTTATTATTTACGGAATGATCAGGACATAACCGATTACTTTGCCATCGATAATCAGTTTATCGGTGCGTTGCCCGCCTTGTTCAGTCAGCAACCTTCGCACAAGGCCATAGAAGTGTTGGAAGATTCAACCATTAGTTACTTCTCATACGCTGCTTTCGATAAGCTGTGCGAACAACATCACGATCTTGAACGTGCTTCGCGTAAAATGACGATTTACGGAATGCTTGAGGGGCAACAACGCATAGAAAGCATTCGGTTTTTATCGGCTAAGGAACGCTACGAAGAATTAGAAAAGCTGTATCCCGGTATAACCAATCGGGCACCGTTAAAACACATTGCTTCCTACCTCGGCACAACACAGGTAAGCATCAGCCGCATTCGCGCAGGCAAGCAATAATTTAACATATGTAAAATTCCTGACCGCAAGGTTAGCGTATAAGCAAGTGATGAATAACAAGATTTTAATTCTGGGTGGCGGTATTGCTGGGCTGACCACCGCAATTGCCTTGCAACGTAAAAACATCGACTTCACCGTGTACGAGGCGGTTCCTGAAATCAAAGCCATTGGCTCGGGCATAAGCCTGGCGGGCAATGCCATGAAAGTATTGGAGCAACTTCAGGTGGCGGAACAGGTAAAAGCGCGCGGGCACCTGATCACATCCATGATCATTCAAGACGAAAAAGGCAACTACATTTCGGCACTCGATACACGAAAGTTTACCCGGGAATATGGAATGTACAATGTAGCCATTCACCGGGGTGCATTGCATGAAGTGCTGCTGGGAGAAATACCACCCGGCCGAATTCAAACGGGGAAAAAAGCAATCGGTTTTAACGAAAAGGAAAACAGCGTTGAGCTGAAGTTTGACGATGGCACGAAAGCTGAGGGTGCGGCTGTTATTGTTGCGGATGGCATTCACTCGACAATACGCAAACAACTACTACCCAACTCAACACCGCGTTACGCAGGTTATACTTGCTGGCGCGGAATTGTTGAAAATACGTGGGGTATTGAAGATCAGGCGGTGGAGGCCTGGGGCACCACAGGCAGGATTGGATATGTTCCCATTGGCGATAACAAGGTGTATTGGTTTGCCTGTAAAAATGCGCCTTATCAGGATGAGCGCATGAAACAGTTATCGCGTGAAGCACTGAAGAAAAATTTTGAAAGCTTCGCACATCCTGTTCCGCAAATCATTGAACAAACACCAGTGGAAAATATTATCTGGAATGATATTGTAGACCTGAAACCCATACCGAGGTTTGCGTTCAACCGTCTACTGTTGATTGGCGATGCTGCACATGCCACTACACCAAACCTTGGGCAAGGTGCCTGTTTGGGTATAGAAGATGCACTGTCCATTGCTGAATTATTGGAACATCATGAAAATCCTGTAAAAGCTTTCGAAGCTTTCGAACAAACAAGGTTAAAGCGTGCGCACTTTATCGTTAACACAAGTCATCGGGTTGGCAAGCTGGCGCAGGTAGAAAATCGTTTTCTTGTCAGGTTAAGAAATGCACTTTTCCGGTTGCTTCCCGAATCAATTAACGAGCGCCAGTTGAAGCAGGTACTGGCCATTACTTCATAAAACTTTTGTAGCTGACTTGCCGTAAAAGGATAACCCATCAATCCTTTCGAATATGAGTTTGCTTTTTGGCACCACGGCAATAGGCTTTGTTTTACTTACCGCATTATTTTATGGACTCGTCTTGCGCCACCTGCGTGCTGCATTGGTTAAAACCGGCTGGACTGAAGAAAAGCAAAAGAGAATCCGCACCGGAGCTTTCATTACAATTATGGTTTGGTCGATACTTGTGGCGGCAGTGGCACTTACTGGCTTGGCGGGAAAGTTTGAATTGTTTCCGCTTAACATTGCCCCAATGCTGTTCATTCCCCTTGCCGGGATATTATGGATTACATTTTCTGCAAGAACAAAGGAAATTCTTAAACATGTACCCATTCGTGCGCTTACCTCACTTCAGGTGTTCCGTGTTTTTGTAGAGATATTATTGTGGATGTTATTTATTCAAAACCTGTTACCAGAACAAATGACGTTTGAAGGAAGGAACTTCGATATCCTTGCCGGTATCACTGCGCCATTGATGGCGTACTTCTTTAGTGAAAACAGAAGAGTGATGATCGTATGGAATCTGTTAAGCCTCGCGTTGCTGATTAACATTGTAACCATCGCCATCCTGTCAATGCCTTCGCCTTTTCGTGTATTTTTTAATGAGCCGGGCAATACCATTGTCACTACATTCCCGTTCATCTTTCTCCCTACGTTTTTAGTGCCGCTGGCGTATGGGTTGCATTTCTTTTCGTTGCGAAAGCTGTTAATGAAGGAATAAATTCCTTGCGTGCTTTGCGAACCTCTTGGCGATCTTTGCGTGAAAAAATTCAAAAAGAGTCAGATAAAAACTTTATACTGTGGTGTAAAAAAAGAGGCTTTCGCAAGCCTCTTAATTAGTTTGATATATAAGTTGAATAAATTACTTCTTCGGCTTATTCAGTTTATCCAGTTCCGGTAATTTAAAATTATCCAACGGACTCGGTTGTTTCATCATTGCTTCAATGTCGGCTGTAGTACGCGGTGCAAATGTGGATAAGTGCTCGCATCCTTCTTTTGTAGTGAGGTAATCATCTTCAATGCGCACGGCTATGCCCCACCACTTCGGATCTTTGGTGGTGTTTTCCTGAATGTAAATGCCGGGCTCAATGGTAAACGTCATGTTCTCCTCCAAGTCACGTAGGCCGCGGTCGTGTACATCCAACCCGATGTGGTGGCAGCAACCATGCGGGTAATACCTGCGTGCTTCCTGATCGGTAGTGATAATACCCAACTCCTTCAAACCTTTCGTGATCACCTGCATGGTGACATCGCTTAACGAACTGAAGCTTACGCCTGGTTTACAAATTTTCATAGCTGCTTCCTGAGCTTCCAGCACTAAATCATAAATCTGTTTTTGTTCTGGCGAAAATTTTCCACCCACCGGAATGGTACGGGTAATGTCGGCTGTATAGCCGTGGTATTCGGCACCCAGATCCATCAGAATCAATTCTTTCGGGTCAAGTGCTGGTTTGTAGTTATCAATGTAGTGCAGAATGCAGCCGTTATGTCCACCGCCTACAATCGAGGGATAGCCCACATCTTCGGCCTGGTATTTTTTAAACACGTATTCGTGTATGCCCTGAATTTCGCGTTCACTCATGCCGGGTTTCATCGCCTTCATTACTTCAGCCTGGCCCACACATGAAATGGTAACAGCCTTGCGGATCATGTCAATTTCTTCCGGAGTTTTTACACCGCGTAGTTCGGCCATGATGCGATAAAGCCCACGGGTATTTAAATTGTTCTGCGGTTGTTCACGTTGTACACTGAGTGCATCCTTGCGGGGGTAATTTACTTTTACTTTGAACTGCTCAATCAGGTCGTATAAATCCGAGGAATCGCGTGGCTCGTTGCGCACATCGTTTTGAAAATCAAAAAACAAGATCTGATAAAATGATGCGAAGTTTACGTTGTACTTTTTGAACTCCGTATTATTAAAGGCCTGTTGAATGCCCAATTGATCTTTCGTGCCCAGGTTACCGAGTCTGCGGCCTGTCCACATTTCCATGATTGGATTTTTAGGCTGCACAAAAATGATTTCATCATACGCATCGCCATTGGCGGCTTTCTGCATGTCTTTGAACACGAGCAATACGGCATGCGGTTCGCGGTAGCCGGTTAAATAGTAGAAGTCCGTATCCTGATGATACACATAGTCGACATCGTTACTGCGATTGCGCACAGCATTGGCAAAGAATACGGCCACCGAGTTGGCGGGTAATTTTTCGCGCAGTTTTTGCCTGCGTTCTTTGTGCCACTCTTTACTTAAGAAATCAGAAGGCATGTTTGGGTTTTGGGCAAACGCCATCCCATTCAATACCATTAAAGCGATTAAAACGATACGGTTCATCATAGTCAAAAATTTTGAAGACTCAATAACGGAAAAGTTTCAGTATGGAAAAAGTGAAGTGGGTTGAGCGGTTCAGGCAATGGTTTTCTCCATGATCATAAACTCCAATGGTTTTTTCGGAAACCCGAAGCGGGGATCAGTGAACGCAAAGGGCTTACGTCTGCCTGAATCGTGGTAGCCGTGGCGCACATACCAGTCAATTAACTCTTTTCGGTCGGTGAGCACATTCATAAAAATGGCATGGCAATTCTGTTTCGCTGCTTCTTCTTCCGATGCCTTCAATAATGCCTTGCCTATGCCTTTACCTTGAATGGTTGGGTTAACGGTGAGCATGCCGAGGTAGAGTTTATCATTTTCTTTGCGCAACTCTACACAACCAATAATCTTTCCGTCCTCCACATATTTCAAAATCATGCTTCCGGGTGTATCAATTACGGCCTTTAATAATTCAGCATCTGTGCGTGAGCCGTCAATCAAATCGGCTTCGGTAGTCCAGCCTTGCCGGCCCGTATCGCCCCGGTAGGCAGCGTTGACCAATACACTCAGTTCAGGTGCGTCTTCGGGGAGGGCAGGGAGGATAGTAGGCATAGTTGATGTTGATCACGTTAAATTTAGAGAAAGTTAGTCTTTCAATTTAATGCGATCACACATCTGCAGTAGCGTTATGCAGAGAAAATGTTTTGAAAACGACTAACCGGATTTATGAAAAGTGGCCACCAAGGCTCCAAGACACAACGTTTTTTAGCCAGCTGATTAGAAAGCTATTATTTCTTGGTGATTTAGTGTCTTAGTGGCAGAATTGCGTAACCCATCCCGGTTTCAGCGAACTCCGCGGTTAAAAATCTTCACCTATCAGATTTAAAATTGTTCTTCAATTAAGCTGCGCAGCTGACGGTCATTAAATAGGGTCGGCACGCGGCACTCAGTTTCTTCTGCTCGCTAAGAACCTCTTCTAAGGGTAAACTCAGTTCTTTGTGGTAGATTTTATAAATCAATTGCCATTCAACTTTTTCCATAAATCCATCTGCATTGGCGATCACGCACATCCACGCAATGCAACGAATTTGCTCTGCACGACTCATGCTTTTGAGTGCTTTAATCGCCTCGTTTAAAATTGTGGCTCTGTTTTCAGTCTTCAATACAAGCAAGGTCTCTGCAAACGTACGCGCTTCAATGCCCTCAACCGAACACATGGCATCACCAATGGCTTCTTCTTTGGGTTTGACGGTTCCGTCAACCGAGGCTAGCAAAAAATACAGTTTCGATAGAGTGGTCTTGTTTTTCATAATCCTGATGTAAGGTATTTCCCATTATATCAAAATTGTACCAAGTCCAAAATGGGCCAAAAACGCAATAATTAAGGCATGAAGGCTGCAATGGCATCCCAATATGGGATAAGTAGTTTTCAAATTGTGCGAAAGGGAATGTAAGGAATGAGAGGGATGGGTGATATTTAGAACGATCCCTAAAGGGGTCTTGTCCAAATTCAAGACTGCCATAAACTCCAAGGCTCATAGACTTGGGTCCAAAGTAAATAAAGGCCAACGTTAATTAGTCCTGTCAGTATTAGCTTTATTGTAAGGTTACGGTTTTCAGTCTTTGAATAGCTTATTTTCCAAATAGCTAATGTCACCATAAACGATGCTAAAACAGGAAACATTAAACCTTGTTTGTCTCTAACTTCTCCATAATAGAATGTCGAACCATAGTAAAGTTCATACCATTGAAGAAAGCCAGTTGCGAGGGCACTAAATATGTAAACTACTAGTATTTTCTTATTCTGTTTGAATTTGTCGAATGCTAATAGCAGAAAACAGGTGATGAAAATGGTCCGAGTGATAAGTGATGCGATAGAAATTTTTATTATTCCCGCATTGTTGTCAAACTCCTTGAATGGATTGTCTTGGATATAATTGGGATTCTGCAAGTGATAAAAATAAAGACACAGTCCAACGACACTTAACAAGGTCAGGAATGCCAAGACGGCCTCAAAAATATTTGTTTTAAATTTTGTCAATGGTGTGGCGTCTTTTCGAGTTGGCTATAACTCACGAATATAATCAACTTCAACTTTCCCACTGGTGCTACAGTTTGAGCTAATTCCCGTTCGACTTTATAAACTCGTCCTTCCAGCTTATAAAAACAGTCGTATTTTGGGGTAACGTGCCTGTTTCTTTGAGGCAAAAAGGAAAACTATGGAAACAACACTTACTCAATCTACCCGAAGGCACGACCTCGACTGGCTCCGGATTATCGCCATTTTAATATTGCTTTTCTTTCACACCGGCATGTGGTTTAACCCGTGGGACTGGCACGTGAAGAACAACGAACTCAGCGGCAGCTTCCGCTACTGGATGATCTGGCTGCATTTCTGGCGCATGCCACTGTTGCTCTTTATCTCCGGTGCCGGAACGTACATGGCGTTGGGTAAACGCACCATAAAACAATATGCGGGTGAACGGTTCAAGCGATTATTTATTCCCCTGGTGTTCGGAATGTTTGTGGTTGTGCCGCCTCAGATTTATTACGAGCACATCGCGGAATACAACGGCTACCTCGATTTCTATAAAACGGTTTTCAATTTTGTTCCCTACCCGGAAGGAAGTTTTAGCTGGCACCACCTGTGGTTTATTCTTTACCTGTTGTTGTATTCGTTACTGCTCATTCCGTTTTTTAAATTTATCCGTTCGGATCGTTCGGCCAATTTTAAAAGTAACGTTAGCCGCTGGTTGTCGAGCCCGGCAGGTATGTTGCTGATACCTTCTGTCATTATCATTTTCACCCAAGCTGTTTTGCGTCCGTACTTTCCGGATGAGACACACGACCTCACCGACCTGGGCTTTTTTGTTTTCTACATGTGCTTCTTCTTTTTTGGGGTGTTGTTCTATTCCGATAGAAATCTTTGGCTGTCCATCGGGCAAAACCGGAAGCATTTATTGGTAGCCGCCCTGTTTGTGTTGATTCCCTTTTACCTGTTGTATTTTCACTTTCGTGGGATTGTTACATTTCCCTGGCCGGAAGACACCATCGAGACACTATTTGATATTACCGGCATGTTCATGAGTTGGTTTACGGTGCTTACCGTTATCGCATACGGACAACATTATTTGAATAAACCACATCCGTGGATCAGCAAGCTCAATGAAGGGTTGTATCCATTTTACATTCTGCACCAAACGGTAATCATTGCCATTGGGTATTACATCTGTCAACTCGATTGGAGTATTGCAGCCAAGTTTTGGTCGATTGCCATGCTTACGCTGATCAGCTGTGTAGGATTTTATTTGCTGCTGATCAGACCGTTTAATGCAATGCGTTTTTTGTTTGGGATGAAACCCAAGTAGCGTTTATTACCCTTTATTTAACCGCAGAGATACGCAGAGTTTACGCAGAGGTACACAGAGAGAAATGTTTTGTGAAAGACTAACAACTGATCACCAACTCCGCGGCTCTCTGCGAGTGCTCAGCGTACTCTGCGGTTAAAAGGAACTGCAGTTTAAAAAGAATTCTCTATCTTCATACTCGCTATGAAAAAACTTCAGTTTGGTTTGTTTGTAATGGTTCTCTTCTCGGCTTGTACCGAGCCTCCCAAAGAACCTGTTGTGTGGAAATCCATCGAAAAGGATTTGCAGGCGCAATTTATAATGGCCCAGGATGGCGATGTGATTGAGCTTCCTGAAGGCAACTTCATGTTTACCCGCACGCTGAGTATGGATGGAAAATCGAACATTACCATTCGGGGTAAGGGCATGGATAAAACCATTCTATCCTGGAAAAACCAAACCGAAGGCGCGCAGGGCATGCAAATCAGCAATGGGAAAAATATTGTATTGGAAGATTTTTCGGTGGAGGATGCCAAAGGCGATAACCTGAAAGTGAATGATACAAATGGCATTACGTTGCGCAGAATCCGTTCGGTATGGGCCGAGGGACCAAAAACCGAAAACGGTGCCTATGCCCTTTACCCGGTGCTCTGTAAAAACGTATTGATGGAAGAATGCATTGCTATGGGCTCATCCGATGCCGGCATTTATGTGGGGCAGTCGGATTCGGTTATCATACGAAACAACAAAGCCTATTGGAATGTAGCGGGCATTGAAAGTGAAAACTCAAAATGGGTAGAGATTTATGGGAACGAAGCATACGACAACACCGGTGGCATTCTTGTTTTTGATTTACCCGGTCTCACCACGTATGGCCATTCCACGAAAGTGTACAAGAACACCATTCGCAGCAACAACCATAAAAATTTTGCACAGAAGGGAAACATTGTGGCCAGCATACCACCGGGTTCAGGCATGATGGTGTTGGCTACACACGACCTGGAGATTTACGACAATGACTTTAAAGACAACACAACAGTGGGTGTTGCTATTGTGAGTTATGAGTTGGTAGCCGCATTGAATGAAGGCGAGCAGGAACAGGAAAGCTCAATAGGTGGTGTGCAAACAGTAAACAACAACTACAAAGCCGACTCTTTATATAATGCGTTTCCATATAATATTCATATTCGCGATAACCGGTTCTCCAACAAACATTGGTTCCCAACCTTTCAGAACGATATCGGTAAACTGTTGGCCATGAAGTCGATGTTTAACCCACCTGATATTGTGTATGATGGAATACCTGACCCGGAGCGCAGCGAACGCGGCATCTGTATAAAGGAAAATGAAAAAATTATCTTCATTAACCTGGATGCGGCCAATGAGTTTAAGGGCTTGTCGAAAGATGTGAAGACCTTTGCATGTGATGATGAGAAAACGCTTTCGTTGAAGTGAAAATAATTTATGCTATAGTGTTGTGTATGCTGGTGCTTTCGTGCACCCAGCAGAAACCTGAAGTAATTGTGGTGGAAGAAGAATCGTTGAGTGGAACAACGCTTGCTTCGCTGGGCGAGGAAAAACTTTCGGCTTACGGATTTTTTAAAGGAGAGTTGAAAAATCTTGAGCCCGCAGAAGGTGTGATTCATTATGAACTGAACTCACCTTTGTTCAGTGATTATGCATACAAGAAGCGCTTTATCAAATTCCCGACAGGCACCTTTGCCAACTACAGTGCTGATGATGTGCTGGATTTTCCGGAGGGCACGGTGCTGATCAAAAACTTTTATTACCCGGCTGATTTCAGAAAACCGGATGAAAACATTCGCATTCTTGAAACCCGATTGCTGATGCTCGAAAAGGGCACATGGATAGCGTTGCCCTACATCTGGAACGATGAACAAACCGAAGCATACCTGGATGTAAGCGGAAAAAATATTGATGTACGCTGGACACACGATGATGGAACCGTAAAACAAGTAAACTATTCTGTTCCGAACATGAACCAGTGCAAAGGGTGCCACTTGCGGGGCGATAGGGTAATGCCCATTGGGCCAACAGCCCGTCAATTGAATGGATCGATAAGGGGAGAACAGAAAAATCAACTGGAGCATCTTGCTGCCTTGGGTTTGCTTCATAACCTTCCACCCATTAACACCGTGGCGCGTTTGGTGGATTACGATAATGCAACGGAACAACTTGATTTACGTGCCCGTGCCTGGCTTGAAGTAAACTGTGCACATTGCCACAGGCATGACGGCCCGGCAAAAACAAGTGGCCTGCATTTACTAGCTGATGTGAAAAACCCGTTTGAATTGGGTGTGGGCAAACCGCCCGTTGCAGCCGGTCGCGGTTCGGGTGGACTGAACTACGACATTGTTCCGGGCAAACCGGAGCAGTCCATTTTATATTACCGCATCAAATCCGATGACCCGGGCGTGATGATGCCCGAGCTAGGAAAGAAGTTGGTGCACGAAGAAGGAGTGAAGTTGATTGAGCAGTGGATTAGGGAGATGAGGTGAAACTTAGTTTGGATCACTTGTCAATAGTTTTAAAAGTTTCATGGCGGTTCTGAGAACTAAATTTTCGAGGAGAGCATCCTAATATTAAAATTTTTTATGATTCATCTTTACTTATTAAGGCCGTTCCAATTTATTATCTTGATTTTAGTTGTTTTTGGATGTGTAACTAAGGACCACAATGAGAATAAAGTCAGAATACAAATCAATAGTAAGACCCAGTTAAATGCTGAAGTCAAATTGAGTAGTTACACTTTGATAGATCAAAATATGTTGACTGAGTCTAAAACTGATTCAAGCGGCTTTTGTCTGGTTGAGTTGACAATTCAGGAACCTACATTTGCCTTAATTCAAATTGGAAAAAAATATGGTGAAGTGTTTCTCTCACCTGGATATAACATTACTGTAAATGAAACAGATCATAATTATAAGGTGCCGCTAACCTTCTCTGGCAAAGGTGCCGATGTAAATAATTACGTTTCATGGATAAACTCTAACGTGGAGAGTATTAAATGGGCAAACGGAAGAGGGTTGTTTGATTTAACCAAAGAGGAATTTGAGGTTCGATTTGATTCGTTAAAGAGAACAATATCTGATTTTCATTTGGCTTACATTGATTCCATCAATCTGACGGATACAATGATTTCAGTTTTGGACATGAAGAATAAGGTTAAGTTCGTTGCAGTTCAACAAGAGTATCAGCTTTACCAATTGATTCAATTATCGAATGAAGTGCGTGCGGAACATGATTTTAAAGACCAAAGTGTTAATTTGATTTTTGATTCACTCCTTTTAACTGATAGGTATTCCGATTTTTACATAATGTTAAATTTTTATTGGCGAGCAAGAATTGAGTCGACTGTTGCGAAATATTCCCAAACTAGCCAGGAGCATACAATTCCTTTGATAACGAATTCTTTGATTACAGAGGAAGAGTATCCGGAAAGTATTAGGGAGTTTCTAATGGCACTTAATCTTCAACACTGGCTTTCAATATTTGGTCTTTCGCAAGAAACCGATTCGGTTTATAAGATATTTAAAATGCGCTATTCAAAATCAAGATTTCTACCAACTCTTCAAAATGTGTACGATGAATGGCTTGCTGTGCAACCCGGTCAGCCTGCTCCGGACTTTATTGCTTACACAAGTGATGGGAATAAAGTTGCCAAAGAAGACTTCAAAGGTAAATTAGTATACATGGACGTATGGGCAACGTGGTGTAATCCTTGTATTGCTGAAATACCAGCATCAAAAAAATTACAAGCTCATTTTATAAATGAAAATCGAGTTTTATTTGTGAATGTGTCTGTCGATAATGATGAATCCGCGTGGTTGAATTTTCTTGCAAAAGAAAAGGACTGGCCGGGTTTACATGTGCGACTTGAACCAAGAGAGATTGAATCGTTTTATAGGAAATTTAAGTTATATGGAATTCCGGGTTATGTTTTAATTGATGAGAATAACAATATAATCAATATAAGGGCTCCTCGACCCTCTGAAATAAAGATCAAGGATGAAATTGAGGGTCAACTTAGGAGATTTAGTTCTAACTAATCATTGAACTACATTCAACGAATTCCGTTAACATTCCATGTGAAGTGAACCAGTTTTCCAAAGTTTACACCTCTCCCAAATGGATCAAAGCAACCTTCTTCGGTTGGTTTCTGGGCATCATCCTGATTCTCGTATTGTCATCTTTATTCGATGCAATAGGCATTGAAGGCTTTCAGTTTTTTCTGGGCATTGGTATTGGCGCAGGGGTTGGGTTTATGCAGGGCAGATTACTGCGAACTACAACATTTGTTAACAAGCCTTGGCTATGGGCGTCCATTATCGGAATGGGGTTGCCATTCATGATTTCCGATCTGCTTATCCTTTATGGAGATCTTTCCCTGGGCTCTTACTACATCCCGGTTTGCATTGCATCAGGCAGTGTTTTGGTTAGCATGCTACAATTTTTTTATCTGAAGAAGGTTTCACCAAAAGCCGTGCTTTGGATTTTAGGTTGCTGCCTCGGTTGGATGTTGGCTGGCATCACTGTGTTTGCTGTTGATTATACGAATCATATCGCTGATCACGTGATGGTTCAATTCTTTTTGAACCTGTTTTTGATTCTGGGTGGTGGCGTTGTGCTGGGGCTGGTTACCAGTCCGTTTCTACGGGTGATTTTGCGAAAGGATAATTTGTCGTAATCGACCCTTCATTTGTCGTTTTTGTACATCCTTGAAATGATTTGAGTAGTGTAGGTTTGTATTACCAATTCGAACATAACCCCAAAGCCATGACAGCAACAGAAAAAACCACCATCACCATAAGCGCAACCATTAATGCTCCGGTTGAAAAAGTATGGGCGCTGTGGACAGATCCTCAGCACATTGTGAAATGGAACAATGCATCAGACGACTGGCACACGCCACGGGCAACAAACGATTTACGTGAAGGCGGAAAATTTGTATCGCGCATGGAAGCACGTGATGGCAGTATGGGTTTTGATTTTGAAGGCGTTTACAGTTTAGTAAAGAAACACGAACAAATTGCATATGCCATGAGCGATGGCCGCAAGGTGAACATTGTGTTTGAACGCAAAGAAAAAACAACCGAGATAACAGAAACCTTTGAAGCCGAACAGATGAACCCCATTGAAATGCAACGCGAAGGCTGGCAGGCTATTCTCAATAATTTCAAGAAGCATGTTGAGGAATCGCCCAACATGGAAAAGATGAAGTTTGAAATCACCATTCATGCACCGGTTGAAAAAGTATACAGCACAACCATTCATGAAAAAAGTTATGCGGACTGGACGGCAGAGTTTAATCCCACTTCACACTTTGAAGGATCGTGGGAGAAGGGTTCGAAAATTCTTTTTCTCGGTACTGATCAGGAAGGAAAAGTAGGCGGCATGGTAGCCCGCATCAAGGAAAACATCCCGAACAAATTCATCTCTATTGAACATTATGGTGTGGTGGGTAATGGTAAAGAAGTTACCAGCGGACCGGAGATTGAAAGTTGGGCCGGAGCACACGAGAATTACAGCTATGCGCATAACGGAAATAATACCGTTATGACCGTAGAGGTAGATACGAATTATGAATACATGGATTACTTCAATGAAGCATGGCCAAGAGCATTGAATAAACTCAAATCAATCTGTGAAGCTTAAGTCAATTAGGAAATACGAATTTTCAACCTTTAAACTTTGAATCACAATGGCAACTGTAGGCACCTATCTCAACTTTGCAAACAACACAGAGGAAGCATTCAATTACTACAAATCCATTTTCGGTGGAGAATTTGTTGGCCAGATAAATCGGTTTAGCGACACCCCTCCGATGGAAGGCATGCCACCCATTGCCGAGCAGGACAAGAAGTTGGTGATGCATGTTGAACTTCAGATTCTGGGCGGCTTTCGCCTGATGGGTTCCGATGCGCCTGCGTCATTGGGGTTTAGCATTAACAAGGGCAACAACGTACACATAAGCCTGCATCCCGATACACGCAAGGAAACCGAGCGTTTGTTCAAAGCACTTTCGGAAGGCGGACAAGTAACCATGGAATTGGCAGACATGTTTTGGGGCTCGTACTATGGAAGCTGTACCGACAAGTTTGGTGTGCAATGGATGTTGAATTGCGATGAGAAAGCAAGCTGATCCGGTAGCGCAATACATCAAGGGATTTCCTGAAGAAATCCAGGAGAAGCTGAAACAGCTTCGCGCCATCATTCGCAGCGCAGCGCCAAAAGCGGAAGAATACATCGGCTATGGATTGCCAGGATACAAAGCATTCGGAAAACCACTCGTGTATTTTGCCGGGTTCAAGAATCACATTGGTTTGTATGCATTGCCTTCAGGACATAGCCAATTCAAGGAGAAGCTTTCCAAATACAAAGGCGGAAAAGGATCAGTCCAGTTTCCAAACGATGAACCACTTCCGGTTGCGCTGATCAAGCAAATGGTGGTGTTCAGGTGGAAAGAAAACAAGGAACTTGTGGAGGAAAAAGCACAAAAAACTAAGAATGATTTTATGCATCAACTCAGTGCTCCCGCAAGAAGAGCGCTGGAAAACATGGGCATAAAAAGCCTGAAAGATTTATCGCGATATACCGAAAAGGAAATTTTAAAACTCCATGGCATGGGGCCATCCTCCATACCGAAACTAAAAGCTGCCTTGAAGAAAAGCGGCTTGCAATTCAAAGAGAAGTAAACGAATCAGTATCCATTCGATATGAAAAACCCGATCTATCCTTGTCTTTGGTTTGACGGACAAGCCAAAGAAGCAGCAACACTTTATGCGTCTGTTTTTCCGGGAACAAAAATCACAGCCGATACACCCATGGTGGTAAGTATTGAGTCGGCTGGCCAGAAGTTTATGTTTCTTAACGGTGGTCCACAGTTTAAACCCAATCCATCCATTTCTTTTTATGTGGTATGCGAAACTAAAAAAGAAGTGGATGTTGCCTGGAAAAAATTGTCAGCGGGAGGAAATGTACTGATGCCGTTAGACAAGTACGATTGGAGCGAACACTATGGCTGGGTTCAGGATAAATTCGGTGTGAACTGGCAATTGTCGTTTGGAAAACTTGCCAGTACCGGTCAAAAATTTTCGCCTACGTTAATGTTTACAGGCGCTCAACACGGCAATGCAGAAAAGGCCATCAACTTTTACGCCTCTGTTTTTTCTCCTTCATCGGTAGTGGGTATTTTACGATACGCAGAAAAGGATGGTGACGTGCCCGGCACAATAAAGCATGCCCAGTTTACGCTTAACGGTTATGTAATGATGGCGATGGACAGTTCCTTGATGCATCAGTTCGGCTTTACGGAAGGTGTATCGTTTGTGGTGGATTGTGAAACACAGGAAGAAATTGACTATTACTGGAACAAACTCACGGAAGGCGGTGAAGAGAGCATGTGCGGTTGGCTGAAAGATCAGTTTGGTGTTTCGTGGCAAATTGTTCCGGCTATCTTACCCGATCTGATGCGTGATCCGGTAAAAGGTCAGCGCGTGGTGCAGGCTTTTTTGAAAATGAAGAAGTTTGATATTGAGGCGTTGAAAAAAGCTTACGAAGGAGATTCTGCTCAGAAGTAAGTAATTCTAAAATTCTTTTTTGATCTTGTACGGCCAAAGCCACTAAACGTGAACGAAAATCCCGCTAACCTGCAAGAAACAGTTGCACCACGTCCTTCCATTTGGCAAGAACTAGGCAACGCCATTCGTGGCACTGAAGCTGATTACACGCAAATAGGCCTTAGGCGAGCCATCTTCTTGTTGGCTGTTCCTATGATTCTGGAGTTGGTGATGGAATCAACGTTTGCCGTGGTAGACATTTATTTTGTCGGCAAACTTGGTCCATCTGCAGTAGCAACCGTTGGCCTTACGGAAACATATCTCTTCCTCCTGTATTCCATCGGCATGGGATTGGCCACAGCTGTTACGGCAATCATTGCGCGAAGGGTAGGTGAAAAAAATATGGATGATGCTGGCCTGTCTGCCATTCAATCTGTTTTTCTGGCGTTACTGGCATCTGTTCCCTTTGCTATAGCCGGAATTTTTTATTCGAAAGAATTATTGCAGTTAATGGGTGCTGATGCGTGGGCCATCAGCGAAGGTTACCGGTACACGCAATGGATGTTGGGCAGCAATGCGGTAATCATGTTGTTGTTTGTGATCAATGCCATTTATCGCGGTGCAGGTGATGCCGCCATTGCCATGCGCATTCTCATTATCTCTAACACCATTAACATTGTACTTGATCCCTTGCTGATTTTTGGTTGGGGATTTATTCCAGCCTTTGGTATTGAAGGTGCTGCCATCGCTACAACCGTTGGCCGGGGCGTTGGCGTACTCATTCAGTTGTGGATATTATTCAATGGTGGAAAGCACATTCGCGCCAGCCTCACACAATTTTACTGGGATGGAAAAACCATACTGCACATTTTCAAAACATCATTGGGTGGCATTGGCCAAATGATTGTAGCCATGACCTCCTGGATTTTTCTCATGCGCATTTTGTCGGATGTAGGTAGCGAGGCAGTAGCGGGAGCGACTATTGCCATTCGCATCATGATGTTCACCATGATGCCGGCTTGGGGATTATCCAATGCTGCAGCCACGTTGGTGGGACAAAACCTGGGTGCTGGTAATCCCGATCGCGCAGAATCCAGCGTGTGGAAAATCGGATCGTACAATATGATTTTCCTGATCGGTGTATCGGTGATTTATTTTGTGTTCAATGAAGAGTTGATGAAAATTTTTACTGATGATGTCACTGTTATCGCGATGGGTGCAGAATGGATACAAATTCTCTCATACTCATTTTTTGTGTACGGTTGGTGGATGGTAGCCACACAGGCATTCAATGGATCGGGCGATACGCAAACCCCTACCAAAATCAACCTTGTATTCTTCTGGATGATTCAGATTCCGTTGTGCTGGTATCTCGCTATTAAATTAGATTGGCAACAATCGGGTGTGTTTTGGGGCGTGTTTATTTCTGAAACATCGGTGGGTTTGTTTACGTTGTGGCTATTTACACGTGGTGGTTGGAAGAAGACGAAAGTCTGAAATCCGATAACATAAAAATCAGTCATGCTAAAAAATTATTTCAAAATCATCGTCAGAAGTTTTTCGAAAAACCGGGGATTCAATTTTCTTAACCTGAGTGGATTGGCTATTGGCTTTACGGCCTGTATGCTAATTGTAATCTACGTGATTTATGAAACAAGCTTTGACAATTTTCATACGCAGGCCGAACGGATTTATCGCCTGACGGTTCATTATACTTCCGATACTGGCTATGATACGCACTTTGCCCGCGTGGATGCGGATTGGACTAAATCAATTCCGGATGAAATTCCTGAAGTAGAGAAATTGGTTCGCTTTCAAAATCATGAACCAAAATTTGTGCGGATTGGTAACGAAAAGTTTACACCGCAACATGCCTATTCAACCGATCCGTATGTATTTGATGTTTTTGATTTCAACTTGTTGAAAGGCGATCCCAAAACCGCTCTTGCTCAACCTTACTCCGTGGTCTTAACACAATCCATGGCCAAAAAATATTTCGGAGATGAGGATGCGTTTGGTCGCGACTTGATCATTACACGTTACTGGGACACGGATGAAGAAGTATACAAGATAACCGGTATTATGGAAGACCTGCCGGGTCACACGCATCTTCCCGTTGATATGCTGTTTTCTTTTCGAAATGAGGAGGATCGGGGATGGTGGGCATATACATACTTGCTGCTGAAGGAAAATACGACTGTTGCTGGATTGAAAGAAAAAATTGAAGACCTGATGGTGAAGAACCAAGGCGAACAAAGCAGGGCTGGAACCGAATATGTGTTATGGCCGCTGAAGGATATTCACCTGCACTCCAACCTGGCACGTGAAGTATTACCCAATGGAGATAACGCAAACGTGAAAATTTTTACTGGCGTGGGCATTTTTATTTTATTGCTGGCCATGATCAATTTCATAAACCTGAACAGTGTGATTGCGATTGGCCGGGCAAAAGAAATCGGTATTCGTAAGGTAATGGGCTCCGGACTTCGTCAAGTGGTTTTCTATTCGCTTACAGAATCTACTGTGCTTTGTGCCATCGCTGCGATATTGGCTACTGGACTTACTTATTTGGTTTACCCGTATTTTAATCAGGCACTGAATGTTTCGAATTTGTTGAGCTGGGAGATTATGTTGATTGGGTTGGGAAGTGTGGTGTTGACAACTGGAATCCTTTCAGGCTTTTATCCTGCTTTTGTGCTTTCTGCAGTGAAGCCGGTAAACGTAATGAAGAGCACTAAGGCGGTAACGATGAAAGGAAATTCTTTCGGTATATCCTTTAGGAAGGCTTTAGTCACAGCACAGTTTGGCATCTGCATGCTGTTGGTGGGAAGTGCAATCATTGGTCGGCAACAGTTTCTTTACCTGAAAGAAAAAAACCTGGGAATGAAAAAGGAACAGGTTTTAGCGCTGACTGCAGTACCCGATACCGTAAAAGATAAATTCAAAACATTTAAGGATGAACTTAGTGGTAAACCGGGTATTGAAGGTGTTACGGCTTGCCTTGAAGTTCCTTCACGTGAAATCCGCGATGGTGGAAACGTGTGGTACGAGGGCATGACCGGAACTGTGATTGAAGCGCCAATCATGGATATCCAGGTAATTGACCATGACTTTATTAATGTGATGGGATTGGAGTTGTTGGCAGGCGAGCCGCTGTCAAAAACCTTAACCTATGATCCGTTGCCTGAGTTTACAGGTACCGAATCCATTCAGCAGTATCTCATCAGCAAAAAGCGCGAATACATTATTAATGAAACCGCTATGCATAAATTGGGTTGGACCGATCCACATGAAGTTATTGGAAAGCAAATTAGCTGGACACAAGGAACGTATAGCCTGGACAAAGGCCCTGTTGTTGGTGTGGTAAAAGATTTTCATCAGGAAACATTGAAGAACGCGGTTGATCCGGTTGTTATGGTATTTGAACCTTTGTGGTTGCGCACATTTTTAGTGAAGCTTTCCGCAGACCAGATCAGTGAGCATGTAGCCGAAGTTGAGAAAACATGGAATACATTATTTCCGCAGTATCCTTTTGAATATGTGTTTTTAGATGAACTCTTCGACAAACTGTATAAGCAAGAGCGAAACCAGCTTAATGTATTGTTTACGTTCAGCGGCCTGACCATCATTATAGCATTTTTAGGATTATTTGGTTTGGTGGCCTATTCATTAAAAACCCGCACCAAGGAAATTGCTGTGCGCAGGGTATTTGGAGCAAGTCAGGTTCGTCTCATAAAATTGTTTGGTAAGGAGTACGTGGTGGTAATGCTGATGGCAACTTTAATTGCTGTTCCTGTGAGTTATGTGTTTATCTCTTCCTGGTTGCAGGATTATGCCTATCGGGTTGATGTTTCATGGGGATATTATGGTGTAACCCTTTTGCTGATCGTAGCGCTTATAGGAGTTACGATTATGTATCATACCCTTAGAACTACTTCCGTAAACCCCACCATAAGTTTGCGTGAAGATTAATGACGCACCTGCATCGGACTGATACCAAAGCGTTTTTTGAAGGCAGTAGAAAAATGGTTGGGATATTTGTAACCTACTGTTGATCCCACTTCTTCAACGCAATACTGGCCGGTTTGTAATAACTGCAGTCCGTGTTCCAATCTTTTGTTAAGCAGGTATTCGAATACAGTGGTGTTGAAATTTTCTTTGAATCCTTTTTTGAGTGAGAACTCATTGATGCCAAAATGCCGGGCAATATTTTTCAAGGAATGATCTTGCAGGAATGTTTGATCCAGATATTGCCGGATACTTTGAAACAATTCGATTGTGATTGGGTTTGCTTTTCCTTGAAGTACATTCACCGTGCTGTTCAGTTGAAGTGCAATAAGCTCATGCACTTTCGCTTCAATCAGCAATTTTTTCAATGAACCACTAATTGGGCTGTCAAAAATAGAATGAATCACGCGCATCATGGGCAGCGACAACTGGAATTCACCGGTGTAAAAAACCTGGCTGTCCAATAGCTTCTGTTTCATTTCAGCCGACCATCTTTCTGAATCACAGAGTAGCGAAGTGTAATAATCACGCTTAACCTCAACATGAACGTTAACAAAGGTGCGCTGCATGCTCAGGTGATACTCTTGACCGGGCAGGTACACCTGGTGAAACGTTTTCGGGTTCAGGTGTGCGCTTAGTTTCAGATGCTGAAAGTGTGCGCCCATTTCTCCATCCACCGACATGCAGTGATGAACATTGTCGCGGAGCGAATGGTCAGTAAAATGAACGTTAACCTTCCGGTTGAAATCGGCTTTGTGTTCAAATACCCGAATATGCCCCAGGTCAATGCTTCGTTCGCGCCAAAAGCCAAAGTCGGGATGAAGGCGCTCGGCAACCTGAAAACAATCGGTTTCCTCCTGACGGATGGTATGGCTCAAAAATTCATCAACCGGAATAACCGGAGCGGTTTTCATAAACTCCCTTTAGCGTATAAGATGCTCCGTTTAACGTAGGCCTTTGTTTTTGGTTTCTACGTTTTTAGCCCTTAAACGAACATTTTAACGTATGTTAATTAGAATTTTAAAGGGTACGGGTATTGCCCTCCTCTCCATTGGTATATTGATAGTCGGGGTATATGGCTACATGTATTACCAGGTTCAAACCCGCATCAATCAGAAATATGTTGTGCAGGCACCGGTGTTGAATATCCGGTACGACAGCGCCCAACTAGCCTGTGGCGAACGACTGGCGATTGTAAAAGGCTGCCGCGATTGTCATGGTGACGATATGGGCGGGAAGGTTTTTGTAGATGATCCCGGCTTGGGTTTACTCATCGGTAAAAACCTGACCAAAGGCAAGGGCGGCTTGCCCAACGATTACAGCACGGAAGATTGGGTGTTGGCGTTGAAGCACGGCATCCGCAGAGACGGAAAAACGTTGCTGTTCATGCCCTCGTATGAGTTTACGCACTTAAGTGAAGAAGACATGAGCGCGATCATTGCGTATGCGCAAAGCCTGCAACCGGTTGACCGCAAACTGCCCGACCACAACCTGAAGCCACTCAGTTATATTCTGGCATCGCTGGATAAACTGCCGTTGATTGTGGCTGAGAAAATTGATCACTCAACCGAACTGATCAAGCAGGTTAAGTCAGAAGTGTCTGTTGATTTCGGCAAATACCTTTCTACTTCATGTACAGGTTGCCACAGACCCAACATGAAAGGTGGCGATCCGATTGCTCCGGGGTTTCCGGTAGTGCCCGATGTAACAACATCCGGTAATGTGGGCAAATGGACAGAAGATCAGTTTATCACCGTGTTGCGCTCCGGCAAAACTCCGGAAGGAAAAGAGATTGATCCGAAAAATATGCCATGGCCCATGACGGCCGCCTACACCGACACAGAATTAAAGGCCCTGTACGCCTATTTGAAAAGCATTTAAATTAATTAGTCATGAATACAACCAATCGTTACAACAGTTTTAACCAGGTACACAAAGGCTTACGGGCATTTTTATACGATACCGCATTGACATTACAGCAAACCGATCTGGCCGATGCAAAAGCCGGAGAAGCTGCCATGCAACAGGTAGAGGATGTGCTGGTGTTGTTTGAAAGTCATGCGCATAATGAAGATGAATTTTTCAATCACCCGCTGGAAGAAACGAACCCAGAAGTAGCTAAAATGTTTGAAAAGGAACACGAAGAAGATCACCGGCTTGGGCAGGTACTTACCGACCTGATTGCGCAATGGCGCGAAGAGCCAGACGATCATGCGCGCGCCATTACCGGAAGAAATTTATTCTATGCGTTCAACGAATTTATTGCATTCAACCTGTACCACATGAACAAGGAAGAGATTGAGTTGAATGCCGTGTTGTGGAAACAATATTCCGATGCTACCATAAAAGCTACCGAGCAGGCTTTGGTCCAAGCTGTGCCTCCTCAGAAAATGATGAAGTATGCCAAATGGATGGTGCGTGGTATCAACAACACCGAGTTGATAAAATGGCTGCAGGAAGTTCGCGCGTTTGCACCAGCCGAGTTGTTAACGGCTTTGCTCGCGCTAATTGAGCAGGAGTTGTCTACTGAGCGCTTTGACCGGGTAATGCGCGGACTAGACAAACCAACCGTTGTGTTGTAACTTATTCCAGCTCGCGAATTTCAAAATCTTTTCCCTGGCCAAATTTGATCAGGTCTTTCAGCAGGTAGCGTTCCAAGGTGTGAATGTTCTTCACCTTGAAGTCGCCATTGCCTAAAATGTGCTCTACTACAAACTCATTAACTTCACCGTAGTTGATGAGTTTGTATTTTTTGCCTACGCGTAAAACATCCAATGATAGACCGGCCATTACCTGAGCCGTGAAAGATCAAGCTCAAAACCGGGGAGGAGTTCAGTGCCGGAAATGTTGGATGCGAATCCTGAAATTTCCTGAACGGTGTTACCAGAGTAGATGTAAGTCTTTTCTTCTATCGGATCAATTAACCACGCCAGCGTGCAGCCATTACTCACCCATTTTTCCATTTTCAACTTCAGTTGTTGAAGCGAATCCGATTTGGATCGAAGCTCAATAACAAAGTCAGGGCAAACCGGTGCGAATTTTTCTTTTTCTGTTAAGCTTAACGCATCCCATTTTTCCTTTTTTACCCACGATACATCGGGTGATCGCATGGATTTATCTGGTAATCTGAAGCCTGTTGCAGAGTCGAAGCCATACCCAAGGTCCGGATGAGTTTCAACCCACTGACTAAAAATTCCTGTAAGTTTAAAGTTTAAATTTCCTGTTATTCCCCCAGCTGGTGACATAATTATAAGTTGACCATTTTCATCACGTTCAATACGGAGTTCTTTGTTGGCTGCGCAGAAGGCAAACAACTCATCATCTGTCATCGGGTATTGCTCCGGTATTTTCAGGATCAAGTCTTCCATGTACTAAAATTAACAAAACGCTTCTACAAATCCTCCTCCCGTTCCAGCATCAGTATGGATGATTGCGGAACAATAAAATATTTTTCACTCTCGTACATCACTTCAATGGCGCCCTTCTGCACAAAAATGGCCAGGTCGCCTTCCTGTGCCTGAAGCGGCAAATACTTCACCTGCTCATCGCGGCCTTTCCACATATCGTCTTCATCGGCTGGTAAGGGCAACGGATAACCCGGCCCCACTTTAATCACATAACCACTTTGGATTTTTTCTTTTTCCTGAACACCCGGTGGCAGGTAAAGTCCGCTGTCGGTTTTATCGGTTTGTTTGCCGGGCTTGATCAGTACCCGGTCGCCCACTACAATGAGTTTTTTCAGTTTATTGTCGGCTGTAAGTTTCATGGAGCAAAAGTAATAGCTAGGCCAACAATAGTCGATAGTCCATGGTCGATAGTCAGGTAGAAATTCTACAGGCTATCGACTATGGACTGAGAACCATCGGTACGTATTACTTCCTTCCCAGCATCCAGCCAATCACCCCACCGGTTATGGCCATCATAATCCCGGATACAAACGGATCAATTAACGAAATGGTAAGGTTGGAGATATTCATGGTGCCATACATGCCCAGGTTAAAAGCAAAACCGAGAATGAGCCCGATGATCAGGCCTGCAGAAAAACCACCGCCAAACGTGGTGATGTTAGCCCACTTGCCGAAGACGTACACGAGGAAATACGCCTGAATACATTACCCACAATAAGTGCCCACCACACCATGTCGGTTTCAGCGCGCATCACATTGGTGGCCGAGCCAGCGTTTTCAGCATAAAAACCCATGAGCAGGAAACCATAGAACAGCCAGCCCAGCAGAAAGAACACAACGAACCCGACCAGGGTTGCGAGAATACGTTTTTTAGCGTCCATACAATTAAAAGGTTTAGGTTTAAGGAGAGGGAAGTTAAGGAATTTTTGAGAATCAAGTTTTGCGAAGAATGCGAACAACTGAGTGCTGAAAAGTCTTTAGCGAATACCTGCTTACTAAAAACCGTTAATCTTTAGTATCACTTCTTCAAATGACCCCTTAGCTATTATTCTCCCCTTTCCATCGATTAAATAGTGCATGGGAATACCGTGAATATAATAGTCCTGTGCTATTTTATTATTTGTTCCCATTAAATCGCATGTATTTATCATATTGGATAGTCCATCTTTTTCAACAGCTTTGTTCCACTGATCTTCATTGGTGTCGAGGGACACATTAATTATCACGATATTTCTATTACTCTCATGTAATGCTTTAATATTTTTATTCTCTTCTCTACATGGCCCGCAGGTTGATGACCAAAAGTGAAGAAGAACGGTCTTATTTTGGAACTGGGATAATTTAATCAGATTCCCATTCATATCTTTTGATTCAAAAGATGGGGCAACTTCGCCAATCTTAACACTTAACTCTTTATTTATGTGATTCCCGATTTTTGATCCCTCTATTGAGTATTTAACTAAGCCGTCCAATTGAAGAAATAATTCTCGTGTCTTATTGAGGTCTATAAGGTTACTCTTTATTAAATACTCAAAGATTACAACTGCAATTGCAATTTTATCGTGGTCATTCTTTATAAATTTTTCTGTATTTAGAATGAATTCATCGTAAAGATTTTTTCGTTTGCTGAACAGCATTTCATCATCACCTGATTCATCAGTAAGCTTGTTTATGGAATCACCAAACACCTGCCACTCATTTTCAAAATTAAAAAGTTTACTATTGAGGTTTGGGTCAAAAATAAACTCTGGCTTGTTGGGATGAATGTCTCTCCAGGAGTTACCTACCACGGTGGGTTTCAATTCCTTTAGAGACATTGAGGTTAAGTCTTCGGAAAGGATCATTCGCATAGGAAAACCCCAATCATTATAGCCTCTAAATTTTATGTAGAACAAAACCGGCTCGGGTAATTCAGAGCTGTATTCAAATGAATGATTTATTATATCTAATGAGTCAATCCGGTTTGTATCTGTATTCCATAAATAGACTTTTCCTTGCTTTAAATTATCTATTCGGCATTTTAATACAGTTTGTGCAGCAGCATCAAGAAAGGAATATAAGGCTAATGCGGCTAGTAATAATCTCATACTTTGTGGTTTTGAACTTTGAAATTATCTTCCTACCGCTTCCTCATCGCCTTAAACGGAGACACCATGCCCATTGCCGAGAGGCCGCCTTCCATCTGGTCTTCATTCATGGCGGCCTGAAATTGAACGGGTGTACCGGAGTAGTTGAGTTCACCGGTGGCTTTCAGGGCGCTTTCATCCCAGTTGAAGGAATCAAACGGTAAGTCGTTGCCGTTGGCATTTAACGATGCGGTGTAACCTTCGCCATTTTTTGTTACTGTCATGATGCCGGAGAAATTACCTTCAGGCGTATCGGAAATAGCGTATTCCCATTGGCCTTCGGGCGTGGGCGCTTTTTTAGCAGATGATGTTTTTTGAGTGGTGGAACAGGCAGTCCATACAGCGGTTACCAGAATAAACAGGAAAATTTTCTTCATAGAAATCAAGTATTAAGAGTTTCTCTAAGATACACGATATTTTTAGGAATGCCCGCTAACTAAGTGAAACCTTAAGTTTAATTCACCACAGCAATCTTTCCAACAACGCTATCCAGTCCATCCTGCGAAATGGCGATAATCAGGTACATGCCCGTTGCTGCGCGCCTGCCGTTGTAATCGCGTACGTGCCAGATGGCTGTGCCACCATTTGCCGAAGTTTCCCAGATCAGCTTGCCCGCAATGTCTGTGATTTTAACACGTGCATCGGTGGCCAGGCCAGAAATACTAACCTGACCAGTAAACGTGGATAATACCGGATTTGGAAAAATTTTCACATTAGAAAATGTACCCGAGCTTTCTGTGGCATCCGATCGATAGGAAATGATACCTCGGGGTGTTGCGAAGAAAACTTCTCCTGTAACCGGATGAATTTCAATATCAAGAATTTCATCTGACGGCAATGGGCTATTGGTTGTTGTAAAGTTATGAATGGGCGTTTCGCCAAAGGCATCGAACAACCACAAACCATTTCGTGTACCCAGCCATTTGCGATTACCTCCATCAACGGCCATTGCTGTTGTTGTCTCATCACGCAGCAAAATTCTTCCGTTCACAACAGGTTTTACACTGTTCACATTTCCAGACAAAACCTGGCTGGGATTCAAATACGCCACCCCGGCAGCCGTGCCCACCCAAACAAAACCATTTCGATCAAGCGCAAGGGAATAAACCTGTCGCGAGGGAAGTGAACCGGAGCCTGTTGCTTCCGTCAGGTAAGCATGTTCATTGCTTTCACGATCAAACACAAGCAAACCTCCGCCTTGCGCGGGGTTCAGGATCATCCAAACCTGATTTAATCCATCGACCAACAGATCCGTTGGATATTGCGCAGCTGAAAAAGGAAAGGAGAATGATTCCCATGCATTATTATTTTTCAGCAAATGAAGCGAAAGTGCAGCGCCATAGTTGGTTACCCAAATACCATCTTTTGATACAGTTGTAGCCGCTATCCTGTTGGTGGAAAGCGGACTGTTTCCATTTGTGTAAAGAACAGCGTTGCTATTCTCAACGACCTGTAGTCCGCTACCAAAACTTGAAACAATCGTTTTTGTTGATGTGAAATCAACATCGGTAACATCGGTTGCAAGCCATGTGCTTTCTGAACGCCACAATCCAGATGAAAAGGCGTTTACAAATTCATTATTTCCAGCTGATGAGAAGGTCGGGGTATAACCGCCAGACACCGCAAAAATATCGTGACCAGAATTTTTCGAAAGGCGAAATCCACCCGAGAAAGTTGGGCCATTTGGAATATATGATTCAAATGAACCGGTGCGATCAGATACCAGGCCGTTTCTCAGATCACCGATCCAGGCATTTCCTGAAGCATCTTCGGTTGCGAAAACAGGTTGCTCAATTTTTGAATCTGTCACCTGCACCCGTTCATCTGATACATTCAGTTTCCACAGGTTGTCTGATTCAGTAATCCATAATTGATTTCCCGCGTTAAGTGAATGAAAATCCGATCCGACAAAATCCTGCAGCAGCCAAACTCCATCTTCATAAACAAATAATCCTTGCCCATCAATCGCTGCATAAATGCGATTGTTAAATGAAGCAATGGATTCAACTGAATTGGTGAACGCGCCTGTATCAAACCGTTTCCAGTTGGCAAAATCGAGCAGGTTATCTGTAAGTGAACCCACCATAACGCCTTGTTGCGTAGCCAGAAAAATACTGTCGTTTAAAAACGTGCATTGATTGATTGACCACAACTGACCGGCAGGACCCAAATCGCGCCAGGTTTCTTTTACCTCAAGTTGATTCAGGTCAAAAACCACCACACCATAATCGGTGGCCAAATAGGCGAGTGCGTCTTGCACAACCACTTGATTGATTTTTTTCGATCCGGTAATGGTAGGTGAATTCTTTAAGGTTGTGAACGAAATAATTTCATTGGGCTTAATAATGTCAAGCAATCCATCTGCATAACTCACCAGCA
The DNA here is from genome assembly GCA_030584025.1 of Cyclobacteriaceae bacterium. Lineage (NCBI taxonomy): Bacteria > Pseudomonadati > Bacteroidota > Cytophagia > Cytophagales > Cyclobacteriaceae > Cyclobacteriaceae bacterium. The sequence continues at coordinate 3,463,353 of CP129487.1, read as the reverse complement.
GTTGACTCCTTGGTGCATCGAAAGCGAGTGCGGTGATGTCTGCACTTCCTAACCCATCCAGTCGGGTAATGGTTGACAAACTATTATCGGCATTAACCACTGCAATACCGGTTGTCGATGCGCCATATACCTGATTGTTCCCAATAGCAATTGTATGAATAGACTGATACGAATTGTGCGTGCGCCATGTACCTAATGCAATTTCTTGCGCATAGCCATTAACAATTGCAGCAGTCGTAACAATAAATGAAATAAACTTATTCATCACCTTGCTTACGCTTCTTCATGCCATCCATAAAACTTCTGCGGCTTCGGGCTTCATACTCTGCTTTTTCGCCCAACATTACCCGATCCTGATTTTCTGCCAGTCGGAATGAAAATGAAGCCAGTTCACCGGTTCGTGCGCAGATGGCGTGCACTTTGGTCACAAATTCAGCCACCGCCAGTAAATTGGGCATGGGGCCGAAGGGTTTCCCTTCAAAGTCCATATCCAAACCAGCCACGATTACACGTTTGCCGCTGTTGGCTAATGTATTGCACACCTCCACAATACCCTCATCAAAAAACTGGGCTTCATCAATACCCACCACATCGCAATCTCCGGAAAGGAGCAGAATATCGGCCGCAAAGTTTACAGGTGTTGAACGAATGGCGTTCTCATTGTGCGAAACAATATTTTTTTCATGATAACGCGTATCCGTAACCGGCTTAAAAATCTCGACTTTCTGTTTGGCTATCAGGGCACGGTTTAGCCTGCGGATGAGTTCTTCCGTTTTGCCGGAAAACATGCAGCCGCATATTACTTCTATCCAGCCGGTACGGCCATGTGGTTCTTTTCTACCTAAGTGAGGCTCAATAAACATAGGCGCAAGTTAACAGTCAACAACCGTTTGTCCATAGTTAAGTTAGTCCGTGTAGGTCAGGTGCGGAAGTTTGCTTTCAGCTGGAACCTGAATCGTTATATCGCCTGTAACAATAGCCTGGCAGGCCAGTCGTTGCCCGGAACGCAACAATCCTTGATGCTGATACCGGATTTCTGCAGCCGTTAATGGCTCGAGGCTATTCTCCCCTTCCAAAATAATAGCCTTACATGTGGTACACCTTCCCTTGCCTCCGCAGGCATGCATCCAGTCGATACCGGCTTCTTGTACGGCCTTCAGAATTGTTTTCGAAAAACCGCTCACTTCCACCGTTTTTCCCAGATTCCGTATCACAATTCTTGTCATCTTGCGTTCAGGTATTGGGCACAACCCTTTATTTTTACAACTGGCAAGTATACGTTAAATCAGTAACAACCACTATGGACGAAAAGATAAGCCTCGAAGCGATTGCCTTATACAGTGATGCCTATGCAGAAAAAATGCTGAAGAAGTTTTTTGCTGATAAAGATAGAATCAGCGGCCAGGAAATTCTTGTGTTTGCAGATGTGCAACAGGTCAATCTCTTTATTATTCGTGATCTGTTCAAAGCCTGGCGGGAAGAAATTAAAAAACTGAAAAGCCCCTTTTTTAACTACGAAAGTGCTGATGTAAAAGAAGCGCTTGATACGTTCATGAATGTGCTGTCGAAAAACATTTCGGTTGACAGGGCTCACTTTGCACCGCTTTTAAAAAAATCGGTAAGCCAAACATTGTTGGTCATCTTCAATCCGTACGATTATTTCTCCATGATCATTTCGGGCGCAAACAATAAAATGCAGGTTGAATCTTTTCGGGAAGAATTGAAGTACCTGCGCATTAACAAAGCTCCGCTTGAAAAATTATTACAACATTTTGATGATAAAAAAATAAAAGAATTATCGGGTAACGAGGCCTTCGCCATGCTCGATCACATTCTGGAAGAAGTAAACTTTACACCGGAAGATGTGGACGGATACATCAGTCGGTTTAGTGGTGTTGAGCCACTTGATCCGGAAAAATTTTACATAAAAAAGCCTGAGCCAGTTCAACCTATTAAGCAAGAAAAAACCGAGAAGAACACCATTCATGATTCCTTGGTGAGTCAACCCAAGCCCACGCTGGCTGATAATTTCAGAAAAATTGACCGGATTAAAGACCGACTCACCATCAACCAGAAGTTTATGTTCACCAAGGTGTTGTTCCATGGCGATTTTGAACTTTTCAGCAAGGCCATTGACGACCTTGACCGATTGGATGACATGCCGGCCGCATTAAAATACCTCGAACGCCTTTACGATGAGTGGGATCGCGAAAGCGAAGAATTCCATGAATTTATGGAGATGGTGGAAAAAAGATTCAGTTGATCTTACAACCGACCCAACATCTGGCTGCGGTGCGCATCCAGCTTAAGCAGAATAAACAGCAGTATAGTAAAGCTCCACAAGGCTGAACCTCCATAGCTGAAGAATGGAAGGGGAATACCAATTACCGGAAATAACCCGATCGTCATGCCGATGTTCACGGCAAAGTGAAAGAAGAAAATACTGGCTACGCCATAGCCATACACGCGTGCAAAGCGATTCTTTTGGCGTTCGGCCAGGAAAACAATGCGCAACAACAACGTAACAAACAAACCAACTACCACCAGACTGCCCAACCATCCGTGCTCTTCGCCAATGGTGCAGAAAATAAAGTCGGTGCTTTGCTCGGGCACAAAATCGAACTTGGTTTGCGTACCTTTTAAAAATCCCTTTCCTGAAAATCCACCGCTACCAATTGCAATTTTCGATTGTGTAACGTTCCAGTTTATGCCCATCGGATCGAAGTTGGGATCAACAAGCGCCTCCAATCTTTTTTTGTGACGAACCGGTAGTACATTGTTAATTACATAATCGAAGCTTTCAATTGTTCCGATGATAATCAAAGCGCCCACACCGATTGTTAAAATCCGTTTGACAGTCCGCTTTCCAAAAAAGACAATGACAAGCGCCAACACCACGATGCCTCCATGTAAATACCATTGATTATCTACGATCAACGTAAGGATGGCGATAACCGCCATCGCTATGCCAATGATCAATAAAAAAGGAGACATGCCTTCGCGGAAAAAGACCAGCAGAAAAGCTGTGAACACCAATGCCGTTCCAAAATCCTTTTGCAACAAAATGAGCGCCATGGGCATCAGGATGATGCCAAACAAAATCAGTTGATTCCGTGGGCGGTCCATCTTAAAGCCAACCGATCCGATAATTTTTGCCACCACCAATGCCGTAGCAAACTTCGCAAACTCAGAGGGCTGAACACCAAACGATCCGATCCCAAGCCAGGCCTTGTTACCGCCAACTTCCTTTCCGATAATCGGTACAAGTATCAACAAGAAAATAACCGCACCATAAATGAGCCAGCCTGCTGCTTCATAGAAGCGCATATCCACAATGAGAATCGCGAGAATAATAATGGCTGATGCCGCAATGAACATCAACTGCCTGCCCGAATTAAGGCTGAAATCGAAAATGCTTTGGTTTGCTGTTTCATCATACACCGCGGCAAAAATGTTAAACCAACCCAACAACACCATCACGATGTAGATCAACACCGTAACCCAATCCATTTTGTTCGATATGGCATCATCTCTTCTCATCCTACTCTTCCATATCTACCGGTACAACTTGCTGAACAGCGGGTGTTGGGGTAGCCCGAACGACAGGATCAAGAAAATCACCTTTCAGCACATAAGCCTCCAGATGCTTGCGCTTGATTTCACCGTTGAGGTATTGTTCAATCATCAGGCTGGCGATGGATGCCGCAGAGCGACCACCCCAGCCTGCATTTTCAACATAAACAGCAATGGCAATTTTCGGATTGTCTTTTGGCGCAAACGCCATGAACACGGAGTGATCGTAGCCATGCGGATTTTGTGCCGTACCGGTTTTTCCGCAAAGTTCGATACCTGGAATGATGGCGCGTTGTGCAGTTCCGTAAATCGCATCGCTCATCGCATCCTGAACAAAAGAAAAATAGGCTGAATCAATTCCGGTTTCGTTGCGAACGCGGTATTGTTCATTAATCTCTTTATCCTCAATTGTTTTAACCAGATGCGGTGTATAGTAATATCCTTTATTCGCCATGATGGCTGCCATGTTTGCCATTTGCAATGGCGTAACCAGCATTTCTCCCTGGCCAATACTCAGCGAATAAATGGTTGAATACTTCCACCTTCCTTCACCATAAATGCGGTTGTACAAATTGCTGGTAGGCATTTGCCCGCCTTTCTCACTTGGTAAATCAACACCTAGCGGTGTTCCTAACCCAAATCGTTTTACATATTCGCGCCAGTTGTCCAAACCGATGCGCGAATCGGTAAATGTATTCGGTGATTTATTCTGATTGATGATTCTGCGAAAGGCCTGATGGAAATAAGGATTGCAGGAATATTGAATCGCCCCATGCAGATCCGTTGGGTTTGGATGGCTGTGGCAATTTACCAGGGAACGATCGCACGGAAACCGGGTATCATAAGAAAGCACACCTTCCTGTAACCCAATAAGCGACTGAACAATTTTAAAAATGGAACCCGGTGGATACATCGCCATTAACGGGCGCGTAAACAAGGGCTTGGTTGTGTCGCTGCTGATCAACATGAAGTTGGAGCTGAATGTACGGCCCGTCAGCATGGAAGGATCATACGATGGGCCGGAAACCATAGAAAGAATTTCACCCGTGGCCGGCTCCAACGCCACCAAGCTTCCTACCTTACCTTTCATTAAGTACTCTCCGTACTGCTGAAGATCTAGGTCAATGGTAGTCATTAAGTTTTTACCCGGAACAGAAAGGGTATCGTAATCGCCATCTTTGAACGATCCCTTCTCCATGCCTTTCACATTCCGTAGCTTATACCGCACACCGCGTTGGCCGCGAAGCACTTCTTCATACTGTGCTTCAATGCCACTCTGTCCTATGTAATCACCCTGACGATAAAGTTTTGTTGTGTCGCGATCCAGTTGGTTTTTGCTGATTTCACTTACATAGCCCAACACATTGGCCAAGGCATCGCTTGTGTAGGCACGCGTTGTACGGGGCTGAATGTAAAAGCCCGGAAATTCATCGAGGTGCTCCTGAATTTTAGCAAAGTCGTAGTTGGAAAGTTGCTTGATGAAAACCGTTGGCCGGTACGGCACGTACTCTTTCAGTTTTTTTAATTCAGAAAATCGCTGCTTTAACTCTTCTTGTGTTATGTCAAATACTTCACAGAATCGTGCTGAATCAAAATTGACCAATTCATTGGTGACAATGAGTAAATCGTATTCAGGAGAATTGTAAACAAGAAGTTTATTATTCCGATCAAAAATCAATCCCCGCGAAGGGTATTCAATTTCTTTCATGATCGAATTGCTATCCGCCATTTGTGCGTAGCGATCATCCAGCAATTGGATAAAGAATAACTTGACCAGAAAGATGATTCCGGTTAAAACGAAAACGACCTGAAATATTTCTTTCCTTCCTTCATTCATGATCTTCTTCCGGGAAAGACGTATTCAACCAGTACGATGGCCAGCAGGGTAAATCCTGTACTGGCCAATACCTTCATGAGCGTATGCCAAAAATAATCAAACCCTCCGGCTTCCGTATAAAACAGAACGATATGATGCAGAAAAATAAGCGGAATGGAGTAGGTCATAAACCACTGCACCCCATTGTTGGCCAGGCTGGGCAACACATTGGCATCGTAACCGCCTTGGGGCGTAAGCACTGCAAGCCAATAATTGCGTGCGTACATGATCAGCACGCTGGCCAGGGCATGTAACCCAAGGCTGTCGTAAAACACATCAACCGAAAAGCCAAGGGCAAAACCTACGAACATCAGGATGAGTGGGTTGGTTTCAACCGGCAACAGCAATAAAAAACCAATGTACAGGAAGCAAAATGCCACATGAAACATCACGGCATTTTTCAGAATGAGCACCTGGAAGAACAGGTACACAAAAAAGACGAACACATTTAAAACAATCGAACGGTTCATTTTTTCATTTCTGGTATGTGTTGCTCAAGCGAATCCAACTCATGCAACAGGTTGCTTCTGATTACGGTTACAAATGAAAGTCTTTGAAAATCCTGGGCCAGGTTCACCTTCAGATCGAAAAACGGGGCCTCTTTACTTAATTCAACTTCAGATACTACTCCGATCAATATTCCTTCTGGAAACACTCCGCTATACCCCGATGTGATTACCGTATCGCCTACGACTGGCTCAACATGGCGCGGAATAAAATTCAGGGCTACTGCCTGCGGATCAATGCCATCCCATTGCACGGTGCCGAAATGACCGGTACGCTTCAATACGGCCGACACCCGTAAATCAGTATTCAACAAAGAGGTGATAACACTGAAATGATTGGAGGTTAGCTTTACTTTTCCGATGGCACCTGCCGGACTGATTACAGCCATGCCCGGCACTATTCCCTCTGCTTTTCCTTTATTTATAGTAATGAAGTTGGTGTATCGATCGATAGAGTTGTTAATCACTTTTGCGCTAACAAAATCAAAACGATTGACAACCTGTGAATCAACTTTATGCTGACCGGGTAAGGCTACGATGTACTGACTTTGTTGCTCAAGTTGCTTGCGTAGGTGAGTATTTTCTTCTGATAGCACGGTGTTTACTTCCCGGAGAGAGAAATAATCGCGGGTGTTTTGAGAGAAGCTATTGATAGCTCCCACAAAACTGTTTGCTGAATTAAAGAATTGCGCACCCTGGTACTGATTGTTTTGAATGATCTGCCAGGCGCAGAACAATTCCAACAAAAGAAAAGTAAAGAAGGCGCGGAATTGATAAATAAAAAGAAATATCCGCTCCATGCAATCACGTCATCAACACGCTTCGGAAACTATGCAGATTTTTCAAGGCTGCACCAGTTCCGCGCACAACCGCACGCAGTGGATCTTCAGCCACATGAATAGGGAGTTTCGTTTTAAGCGCCAGGCGCTTGTCCAATCCGCGCAACAACGCACCTCCACCGGTCAGGTAAATGCCACGTTCGTAAATATCAGCTGAAAGTTCCGGAGGTGAAGTTTCCAGTGCCTTTAACACAGCCTCCTCTAATTTGGAAACGGACTTATCCAATGCAAATGCAACTTCCGAGTAGGAGATCTTAATCGTTTTAGGAATACCGGTCATTAAATCGCGACCACGGATTTCATAATCATCCGGTCCGTCATCCAATTCAGTTAGCGCAGAGCCTACTTCAATTTTTACACGTTCAGCCGAACGCTCACCAATCAACAGGTTGTGTTGGCGCCTCATGTAATCCAAAATGTCGCGGTTGAATGTATCACCCGCTACGCGAATGGACTGATCACACACAATACCTGAAAGGGCGATAACAGCAATGTCGGTTGTACCACCACCGATGTCTACAATCATGTTACCGATCGGCTGTTCAATATCTATACCTGTACCGATGGCTGCGGCAATCGGTTCGTAAATCATGTACACTTCTTTGGCGCCCGCATGTTCGGCACTGTCGCGCACGGCACGCTTCTCCACTTCCGTAATACCCGAAGGAATGCAAATTACCATGCGGTATGAGGGTGGAAACAGACGCTTGCCTGTATCAATCATTTTAATCAACCCGCGGATCATCAACTCGGCTGCCTGGAAGTCGGCAATCACACCTTCTTTCAACGGGCGAATTGTCTTGATGTGGTCGTGGGTTTTCTCGTGCATCTGCATGGCCTCTCGTCCGATGGCCAGCACCTTGCTGGTTGATTTATCCAAGGCAATGATGGAAGGCTCATCCACAACGATTTTATCCTTGTAAATGATAAGGGTGTTAGCTGTGCCAAGATCTATAGCTATATCGCTGGTGAAAAAATCAAAAAAGCCCATGCGTCAGGTAAAGGGTTTACAGATTAAAGGGTTGAATTTACCAAAATATTTAATGGGTGACTTATAACCGTAATATTTTAGGCACTTTTTACGGATTTGCCGATCAGTGTTTGAAGTGCCGCGTACCTGTAAACACCATGGCCATGCCGTGTGCATCGCAGTAGTCGATAGAGTCCTGGTCGCGCACCGATCCACCCGGCTGAATAACAGCCATAATGCCCTCCTTGTCGGCAATCTCCACGCAATCGGGAAAGGGGAAGAAGGCATCCGAAGCCATCACCGCTCCCTTCAGACTCAGGTTAAATGCTTTGGCCTTTTCAATTGCCTGACGTAAGGCGTCCACCCGGGAAGTTTGCCCCACACCACTGGCCAACAGTTGTCCTTCAACGGCCAACACAATGGTATTCGATTTGGTGTGCTTGGCAATTTTACTGGCAAAGAGCAGTGCGTCTACCTGATCGGCCGAAGGCGCAACCTTTGTCACCACTTTCAGATCGGCTTTACTATCCGTTTTCTTATCGGCATCCTGTTCGATTACTCCGTTAAGTAAACTCTTGAACTGCACCTGCTCACTCAATGGTTTGCGTTGTACCAGCAGCATGCGATTCTTCTTTGATTTCAATAATTCCAACGCATCATCATTGTAGGCCGGGGCGATCAGTATCTCAAAGAAAAGTTTGTTCAATTCTTCGGCTGCTGCCAGATCAACCGGTTTGTTGGTGGCCAACACCCCACCAAAGGCTGAAACCGTATCGGCTGCAAATGCCTTCAGGTAGGCTTCCTTAACTGATGAACCAGTGGCCACCCCACACGCATTGGTGTGCTTGATGATCACAAAAGCCGTTTCATCAAATTCCTGCACCAGGTTAATGGCTGCATCAACATCCACCAGGTTGTTGTACGAAAGCTCCTTACCATGAAGTTGGGTTAACAGGTCTTCGAGGTTGCCATAAAATTTTCCTTGCTGATGCGGGTTCTCTCCATAACGCAACGTTCTACCCTGCTGAATACTTTTCTTGAAAGAGGGTATTTCTTGATCCTGATTGAAGTAGGCAAAGATGGCCGAATCGTAATGAGAGGTAACATCAAAGGCCAGGGACGCAAATGCTTTGCGATCGGCCAGATCGGAAGAACAATTTTTTGCTTCCAGCAACTGCTGAAGTTTTGCATACTGGTTGCGTGAAGAAACAATCAGCACATCATTAAAATTTTTAGCGGCTCCGCGGATAAGCGAAATTCCGCCAATGTCAATTTTTTCGATGATGGCCTCAGGCGTTCCGCCCGCAGCAACCGTTTCTTCAAACGGATATAAGTCTACAATAACCAAATCAATCGATTCGATCTGGTGTTCTTTGGCCTCTCTTAAATCGCTTGCTTCATCTCTCCTGTAAAGAATGCCACCAAAAATAGCCGGGTGCAAAGTTTTTACCCGCCCTCCAAAAATGGAAGGGTACCCTGTCAACGACTCAACCGGCACTACTTTATAGCCGAGCTTTTCAATGTATTGCTGTGTTCCGCCAGTAGAAACAAATTCAACACCGGCTTTGCCCAGCAAATGAACGATGGGGTCGAGGTTCTCTTTATTATAAACAGAGATGAGGGCACGGGAAATTTTGCGGGCAGACATGGATGCAACTTTTAACGAAAGCGCAAAAGTATGACTAATGCCTTACCGTTCAAGGCAAAGCGTTAAAAATTACCCCTTCTTGCGATTGGCCAAGTAAACGCCACCCAAAATAGCAGCCATACCAATGTAATGCCCCAGGTATAAACGCTCGCCATCCAGCACACCCCACATCACAGCCACGATAGGCATCACATAGGTTACGGAACTGGCAAAAAGTGGTGTGCTGATTTTTACCAACCGATTAAACAGAAAGGTGGCAATGGCCGTGCTCATCATACCCAATAACACGATGTAGCCAAAGGCTGGCCATGCGCCTTCGTGTGTTGAAAACTTTGCCGTAAAGTCGGTGAAGAAAAATAAATACAGCATGGCCAGCGGCCCAATCAGCAAAAGCGAAACACTGGTTATGGCCAACGATCCCACATCGGCAATTTTAAATTTTATGAAATTCAGGTTTGAGCCGTAGAGAACACACGCCACCACAATCAGCAAGGCATACAGGTTTACACCTTCTACTTTTCCGCCTGAGCGCGAAAGCATCAACATAAAGGTACCGGCAAAGCCCAGTATAATTCCCACTACAGCCAATACGCGAAAGCGTTGTTGAAACAATACAGCGCCAATAATCATGGTGAAGATGGGTGTAAGGGTGTTAAGTATTCCGGCTATGGAACTATCCATGCGGGTTTGTGCCACTGAAAAAAGAAAGGCAGGTATAAAAATACCCATCAACCCGGAAAGTAAAAGTTTAGGAAAATGAGTTGGCTTTAACTCCCGAAGTTTGAGCAACGCAGCCGGCAACAGAAAAAGTGCAGCGGCAGAAACCCGTAAAGCGCCAACTTCATCCGGGTCAAATACTTTCAAGCCTTGCTTAATCAGGATGAAAGAGGTACCCCAAATGAGGGAACAAACAATCAGTAAGAAAATGGCATTGCCTTTTGTAGACTCAGACATACGGAATTACAGGCTGCAAAGATTGACATTCAGTCAGCCATTTCAAATCTGATTCTTGCTATTCTTTTACGATGAAATCAACTCGCCCGAATATGCCTCACTAATCTCATCCAGAATGGCAAAGAGTTCCGGTATATCCGAAGTTTCCACTAACCGCATGCGGAAGGGTTTGAAATCAGGAAGTCCTTTGAAGTAGTTGGTGTAGTGCCTGCGCATTTCAAACACACCGGTACGATCACCTTTCCATTTGATCGAAAACTCCAGATGCTTCTTCGTAACGTTTACACGTTCGGCTACATCAGGCGGCAGCGGACGTTCACCGTGTTGGATGTAATGTTTGATCTCGTTAAATATCCATGGATAACCAATAGCGGCACGACCGATCATTACACCATCAACACCATAACGGTTTTTGTATTCCAATGCTTTTTGTGGCGAATCAATATCACCATTACCGAAAATGGGAATGGTCAGTCGCGGGTTTTCTTTCAACCTGCCAATGAGTGTCCAGTCGGCTGAACCTTTGTACATCTGCACGCGCGTACGGCCGTGTACAGTTAACGCTTGTATGCCAATATCCTGAAGACGCTCGGCAACTTCTAAAATGTTTTTGGTATTGTCATCCCACCCTAACCGGGTTTTCACGGTAACCGGAAGATGGGTGGCTTTCACAACCGCTTCCGTCATCTTCACCATTTTCGGAATATCCTGAAGCAACGCAGCACCTGCCCCACGGCACGCTACATTTTTAACCGGGCAACCATAGTTAATGTCAATTAAATCGGGTTGAGCAGCGGTTGCGATCTCTGTCGATTGACGCATGTGCTCAATGTCACTTCCAAAAAGTTGAATGCCTATTGGTCGCTCATATTCAAAAATGTCGAGCTTTTGTTTGCTCTTGGCCGCATCGCGTATCAATCCTTCGGAGGAAACAAACTCGGTGTACATCAGGTCAGCGCCATTGGCTTTGCACACGGCACGAAAAGGCGGATCGCTCACATCCTCCATGGGTGCGAGCAGCAACGGAAAATCCCCCAGTTCTATTTTGCCTATTTTGACCATTATTACGCCTTTTCAGCCGATTTAAGACCGCAAAGATAACACGTATTTCAATGGATTTGCAGATTTTTGCCGCCTGGTACTTTCCGCATCATGAGTTCTGAAGACATTCAAGTTTCCGATCGTCATCCCGTTGTTTCCCTGCTGTTTATAATCATTCTGGTAGGTGTTGGTTTTTTGCTGGTGGGTCCAGGCATTGGGTTGGCCGTTGCCGCCTTGTTTTATGAAGGCGACTTGCTTTCCATGATGGCTAACCCGGATTATTCCGCGTTTCTTCCGCTCATGATCACCCAGACTTTTGCTGCATTCATTGGCTTGATCTTGTTCCCATTATTATATGTTCAGTTTTCGGAGCGAAAACCGGTAAGCAAACTCTTTAACTTCAACGAAAAATGGTTGTTGCTTATTCCTGTACTGATGATGATCGGCATTGGATTTCAAGTGGCGCTTTCTCCGGTAATTGAATGGAACATGCACCTGCAGTTTCCGGAGTTCATGGAAAACTTTGCCGACTGGGCGCGCGAACGCGAAGATGCTTTGATGGAACTTACGAAGGTGCTCACCAACTTTCAATCGCAACGCGATTTGATTATTGGTTTTATTGTGATTGCCATCCTTCCGGGAATTGGTGAAGAACTAGTATTTCGTGGGTTGATTCAAAATGAATTGAAGCGCGGAACAGGAAATCCGCACCTCGCCATTTGGGTTGCCGCCATTTTATTCAGCGCTATTCACATGCAGTTTTTTGGTTTTGTTCCACGTGTGTTGTTGGGTGCCTTGTTTGGCTACTTGTATCATTGGTCGGGTAACTTGATTATTCCCATGTTTGCTCACTTCTTCCACAATGGTTTTACGCTTATCATGTTGCATTTGTATAATCAGGGAATATCTGAACTCGACATGGAAAGCGAAGAGGCTGCACCCTGGCCCTGGGTAATGGTTGGGATTGTTTCCACATTTGCACTTTTGGTTTATTTCCGAAAGCTTTACAACACCAAACCTTCAACTTTTACGCGTGAGTAAAATTTTATCCCGTTATAACAACCTCACCCAGCGACTGATTACAGCTGTATTTGGTGCTGCAGCCATTATTGCCGGTGTTGCCTATGGTGAGTGGACGTACTTTGCTGTTTTCCTGTTCATCTGCTTTTTCTCGTTACTTGAGTTTTATAAGCTGGCCGGTCTTGACGGATTAATTCCGCTAAAAACATTGGGAACATTAAGCGGTGTGGTGATTTACGCACTTTCCTTTTTTGTAGAACGGGGAAACATTTCATCTCGGTACTACCTGTTGCTTTTTCCTCTGATCTCGTTGGCGTACATGATCAAGCTCTACAAAAAAACGGAACTGAAGCCTTTCACCAACATCGCGTATACCTTTTTGGGTATCTTTTACATTGCTGTTCCTTTTGCACTGTTGAACCATGCCGCATTTGATGACGGCTACTATAATTATGAGATCATTCTGGGTTCTTTTTTGATTTTATGGGCCAGTGATACCGGTGCATACTTTGCCGGAACATTGTTTGGAAAACATAAACTGTTTGAACGCATTTCGCCCAAAAAATCGTGGGAAGGATTTTGGGGGGGTGCGGCATTGGCTATGGCTATGACCTACGGTTTAAGCCTGTATTTCCAAAGCCTGAGTGTTGTTAACTGGATGATTGTTGCCTTGCTGATTATTATCGGAGGCACATTCGGTGATCTGGTAGAATCCCTGCTTAAAAGAAGCATGGCCATCAAGGATTCGGGGGATAGTTTACCCGGGCATGGCGGCTTTTTAGACCGATTTGATGGGTTGTTTATTTCAGCACCTTTTATTGTTGCTTATCTGGAGCTTTTCTGATCCTGACAATTCCCTTTTCGTGTAAAACCAGCGAAGGGCGAATGGAAATTCCTATATCTTTGCAACCGATTTAGCTGTCCGTTTTAAGTGATTTAAATCAGATTGCTGTCACTCAAAAAACGCTACTTTTACCGCTACTTTTTAACATTTATGGCATACATAGAACCTGCACCTTTAAAAGACAAGGAAAATCCATTTGAAGCAATGATGTCGAGGTTTCACGAAGCCTCCCAGATTCTTGGATTGGAAGATGAAATCTATAACGTATTAAAATCACCTGCACGCCAGGTAATCGTCTCGCTCCCCGTAACCATGGATGATGGAACCATCCGTGTGTTTGAAGGGTACCGCGTAGTACACTCCAATATTCTCGGTCCGTCAAAAGGCGGTATCCGATACGATCCACATGTAAACCTGGATGAAGTAAAGGCACTTGCCGCATGGATGACCTGGAAGTGTGCCGTGGTGGATATTCCGTATGGTGGTGCCAAGGGTGGCATTACCTGTAACCCACGCCAGATGTCGGCCGGAGAGATTGAACGATTAACCCGTTCCTATACCAGCGCGATGATCGATATCTTCGGTCCGGATCGTGATATTCCGGCACCGGATATGGGAACCGGCCCAAGAGAAATGGCCTGGTTAATGGATGAATATTCCAAAACACAAGGCATGACTGTTAATGCAGTAGTAACCGGTAAGCCTTTGGTGCTTGGTGGTTCACTTGGCAGAACTGAAGCAACCGGTCGTGGTGTAATGGTTTCTACCTTGACCGCGATGGAGAAAATGAAAATCAATCCGTACAAGGCCACCTGTGCTGTGCAAGGATTTGGTAACGTAGGGTCATGGGCCGCGCGTCTGTTAGCCGAACGCGGTTTGATCGTGCAAGCCGTTAGCGACATTTCAGGAGCATACTATAACGAAAAAGGAATTGATATTGAGGCTGCCGTAGCCTATCGCGATAAGAACAAAGGTTCTCTCGAAGGATTTGATGGCGCTGAAAAAATCAGTGGTGAAGATCTGTTGATTCTTCCGGTAGATGTATTAGTGCCAGCGGCCACTGAAGATGTAATCAAGGCGAGCAATGCACCCAATATTAAAGCCAAATTAATTGTGGAAGGTGCAAACGGACCAACATCATCCAAAGCCGATAGCATCATCAATGAAAAAGGAATCATTGTAGTGCCCGATATTTTGGCTAATGCCGGTGGTGTTACGGTATCGTATTTTGAGTGGGTACAAAACCGTTTAGGTTATAAGTGGGAAGCTGAGCGTGTTAACCGCAGATCAGACAGAATTATGAAAGATGCGTTTAACAACGTGTACAAAACCGCCAACGATTATAAAGTGCCCATGCGTACAGCCGCGTATATGGTGGCCATCGACAAAGTTGCGAAAACATACAAGTATCGCGGAGGATACTAATTCACAAACTATTTCCAAACCTGAGGCAGCAAGTGAACCTTGCTGCTTTTTTTATTCGTTCAGGTAAATGCCTTACCTTTGCCATTTAGATTCACACAATTCAATTTAAAGATGACCATTCACAAAGAAGGCCGCACGTTGCTGTTTGTATTATTAATCATTTTGGTGGCGATTATATGGGCATTCGATTACTTCTTTCCAGAACAACAACTTATCCGCAACATCGTGATTGGTGTAGGTGTGGTTTTCTACCTGATCGTACTTCAATTTTTCAGAAACCCAATTTTTACCGTTCAGAAAAATCCCAAACAGGTTATTGCTCCGGCTGATGGGAAAGTAGTTGTGATTGAAGAGGCCGAAGAAACCGAATACCTGAAAGGCAAACGCAAACAGGTTTCCATTTTCATGTCGCCCATCAACGTACACGTTAATCGCATGCCCGTTGGCGGCACCATCAGCTACTACCGCTATCATGAAGGTAAATATTTAGTTGCGTGGCACCCGAAATCAAGTACAGAAAATGAGCGCACTACGGTGGTAGCTAAAATGGATAACGGTGTAGAAATTCTATTTCGCCAGATTGCCGGTGCATTGGCGCGAAGAATCAAATGTTACGTTTCGGAAGGTCAAAAACTGGAACAAGGCGCTGAGTTCGGGTTCATCAAATTCGGGTCGCGAGTAGACATTTTTCTGCCCCTTGATGCAAAAATCACCGTAAACCTGGGCGATAAAACCACCGGTGGCAAGACCGTTATTGCCGAATTTTAACTTCAAAATATATCCGTTTATACGGCCTATTGGCCGTTTCCTTACAATTCACCCATCGTAAAAGGGCATTTTCCTGCCTTATTCGTATCTTTAAAGATTATTCAACACAATTTTTATCACATTTTATGAGCAGAGCCTCCTCCATTAAATTTCCTAGAGTTAAACAAGATTTCTTCGTCACCCTTAATCAACGCGTTAACGATTACTTTAAAAACAACAACATCAGCCGTCAGGCTAACGCACACATGATCATCAAATCAATTTTCATGTTTGCCCTTTATTTTACGCCATATGCCCTTATCATTTCAGGTGTGGTCACCAACGGTTGGGGCGTTATCGCCCTGGTAGTTGCCATGGGACTTGGTGTTGCCGGTATTGGCCTTTCTGTTATGCACGATGCCAATCACGGTGCGTACTCCAACAAAGCCTGGGTAAATAATCTTATCGGATATTCTTTAAATCTTATTGGTGCTAACGCATTCAACTGGAAAGTACAGCACAATGTATTGCACCATACCTATACGAACGTTCACGATGCCGATGAAGACATTAGTCCGCGTGGCATTTTGCGCATGCACCCAAGCTCTGAATGGAAACCTTTCCATCGTTTTCAACACTTATACGCATGGTTTTTCTATGGCCTCATGACCATCGTATGGATTTTGGTGAAAGATTTTGTCAGAATCATTCGCTATCAAAAAGATGGACTGGTAAAAAAGCAAAAAACAAACGCATTAACGGAGTGGACTATTTTGTTAGTCTCCAAAGCAGTTTTCGTAGGATACATTTTTGTTATACCGGTGTTACTGACTCCATATGCCTGGTGGCAGATTTTGCTCGGTATAATGGGCATGCATTACATTGCTGGTTTCATACTGGCCATTATCTTTCAACCGGCACACGTTATTGACGGAACAGAATACCCGGAACCCAATCAGGAGGGTGTGCTTGAAAATACGTGGGCCATTCACCAATTGCACACAACCACCAACTTTGCGCATAGCAACCGAATTCTTTCCTGGTATGTAGGTGGATTAAATTATCAGGTAGAACATCATTTATTCCCCAATATTTGTCACGTGCACTACCGCAAGATTTCCAAAATCGTGCGCGAAACTGCTCATGAATTTGGTCTGCCTTATAAATCAGAGCCAACGTTTATCAGTGCATTGGCCGGGCATACGCGTTTGTTGAAGGAGTTGGGAAAGCGACCTGCAATGGCTGTCTCCCAACATCAATCAAATGAATTGAGTATGCTAACGAACTGATCGTACTCCGCCAGTTCGCGCTCCACAATTTTCAAGGATTTTTCAACTTCATCCAGGTAAAGCCTGAGTTGAGATCGTATTGAAATGTTATCTGCCTTTTTGGAGAGTTCATGGATGGCCTTGAGCTCTTCAACTATACTGGAATAATTATATACTGTTGATAACGCAATTACCCGTTCATATCCTAAAAAATTAAGGGCACCGGTTGCTTTAGCCGATTCCCAGGCGGATGTATGTTGAGGAATCATAGACAATGAGGACACGCCAATATAGGTTGGTTTTCCTGCCCGATCCGTTTGGTTAATATCCGTTTCAATGTGGATATAATTGGAGTAATGTTGATTAAGCGAATCTGCTTCACGCGCCTCACCAATAAAGAGAAGTTGATCGTTGAGTTTGGCGGTTAGGTTATCCAATACCCGAATGCGATCGAGGTTTTCATTTACATTGGCATGAAGAATATTCTGATTAAACTCTATTTCTGTCAGCATCCTGGAAAAGGCAATATCGGCCAGTTCTTGCTGATTATGCCGCTCGCGCCACTCGTCTAACTCAAATGCAATCAAGATTCCAAAGAGGGCGCTGAAAAAACCAATTAAATGATTAGGCCAGTCGATGTTATATTTTGCAAGTGAGAGTTTCTTCATCGACTGGCTTTGGTTAGTTACGCAATTACCTGATCAAACGCTTTTGTAAATCCTTTCATTTCCTCCAGTGTGCCGATGCTTACCCGGCACCATTCCTTACCCGCATAATCCCACACGCGAATTTGATACCCCTTCTTCTCGGTTTCTTCAAGAATGGTTTTTCCATCTATCGGAGCAGGAAAAAATACCACGTTGGCTACTGATTTTCCATACGACCATTTTTTGCTGTCGAGGTAATTGAACAAGTGCTGACGGGCCTCTGCATTTTTCTTGCGTGTCATGGCCACAAAATCCTTATCCTCTAAGCTGGCCGCGGCTGCAGCTAAACCCGCCTGGTTATAATTGCCCCACATTTGCTTCGAGGCAATTTTCTTCAGCGTATCGGGTTGACCAATTAAATAACCAATGCGTAAACCTGCGAGGCCATAAATTTTTGAAAATGTTCTGCATACAATTGCATTATGTCCCTCCTTCACCAACTGCACCATGGATTTACTTTCGTATTGATCCAGAAATTCGATATAGGCTTCATCCACAAACACGGTAGCCCGCTTACTCGTTTCTAT
Source organism: Cyclobacteriaceae bacterium (assembly GCA_030584025.1). Taxonomy (NCBI): domain Bacteria; kingdom Pseudomonadati; phylum Bacteroidota; class Cytophagia; order Cytophagales; family Cyclobacteriaceae; species Cyclobacteriaceae bacterium. The sequence continues at coordinate 3,445,408 of CP129487.1, read as the reverse complement.
GCAAAACGATTTTAGTTTTTCAGTGTCCAAAACAGTACCGGTAGGATTGTTTGGATTCACAACAAAAATAATTTTAGTATCACCCTTAACCGCAGATGCCATAGCCTCCAGATCATGCACCATGTTATCATCCAGGTTTACCTGATCCCAACGGGCATTAAATTTCTGTGCATAATCCATCAACAGGCGGAAAGTTGGGAATGCTGACAGTACGGAACCGCCTTCCAGGCCAACAGAGATGCCGGTAAGGCAAAGCAACTCAGATGAGCCACCACCCAACAACACGTTTTCCGGTGCTACACCTTCACGCGCAGCAATTACTTTGCGTAGATCTTGAGCCACACCATGCGCATAGCGGTTTCCTTCACTTATGCTGGCAATAATGGCTTTGCGTGCTTTATCAGAAGGACCATACGGATTTTCATTTGACCCCAACCGAACAAGTTGATTCAAGTTTTTTGGTTCAATACCATACAACCACTCCGCCCGACTCACCGGTGCGGCCATTAACTCATTGGCTAAGGTTAAACTCAGGGGTAAACCTGCACCCGCTGCCAGCGCTGATTTCAACCATTGTCTGCGTGTTGTCATAATCTTTTATTTTTTACCACCTTGGTTTTTGATAATACGTTACATACGGTTCGCCATCCAACACAATCATGGGATCACCATTTTTAGGATGGTTGCGTTTCTCCAACGCATATGATCCAGAACCTTGCCCCATCTGCGAGTTGTAATAAATGCGAACGCCATCATACGTCCAGGTACCTTGATCACTGCTTTGTGAATTCGTTCCCCCATAGTATGCGTTTGTGTTCACACTTGATGATCGCTCAGCCGCATACTGGTATGTTCCATCTGCGTTTAGCGTAATGCATCGCTCTGAAGTTGATCCACCCGAGTTGGTAGAGGTCACGTTCGTCCAGCACCATTTACCAACAAGTTCCTGCGCCACGCGGCCTTTGCCAGGGGTTCCTGTTCCGGGTGACATCGGTGTTCCTGTATTCGTTGTACCCGAACCTCCTCGGGAATACGTGTAGCTCAACCCGCCACCCGAAATGGTTAGTTGATTTCCATTTAATGAATAAGCCAACGGAACCTGACCCTGTTGCGTTTGCAGCACAATATTATTACCGGATATTTGATACGCCATGGTTTGACCCATGTATAAACATTGGCCATTATTTTTAAACTCAATGGTTTCGCCATTGCCACTCCATGTGCCCACAATACTGCCACCTGAAGTTGCATTCATAGAATTACCTTGTTGTACCGCAGGAAGGTTTGAAGACTGTGTAGGTTGTGCTGGTGTGTTGACCGCACCTACACCCTGCCGCGAAAAAATAATATTACCATCAATATCACCACCCGAAAGGGTAAGCGAATTTCCTTGCTGTGCATAGGTATACTTCGTTGTTGCTCCGTCCATAGTCAGCGAAAGCGTGCTTCCGGAAAGTACATACTTCATGGGCGCACCATCAAATTCGCCAGAGCCATCTTTGTTTAACATCAGCGTCATCTGATAACCAAATTGATTGTTGGTCCAGACTCCATGAATGCCTGATTGTTGTTGAACTTTGGAACCGATTTGTGCACCCACTAAAAAGGAAAGCGTTACAAAAACGCCTGTAATGAATTTAGCCATACCAGCCTGATTGAGAAGGCTTACGAATGTAGCAAATGTACCTCCGATTAAAAAGAGGATTTTACAGAACCGGAAAAGTTCCCCTTCCTTATGGGGGAAATCAACTGTTAAATGAAACGCTCAATAATCCGCATCACTTGCTCCAGGTATTTTTCATCCACTTCGTCAAAGTCGTTCAGGCTATCGCTGTCGACATCCAATACCAGAAAAACCTCGTTGTTTTTAAATGCGGGCAATACAATTTCAGATTTTGATGCCGAGCTACACGCAATGTGGCCGGGGAATTCATCCACATTAGGAACGATGATCGTGCGCCTTTCCTTCCAGGAAGTTCCGCACACACCTTTACCCAATCCAATTCGGGTACAGGCAATTGGTCCTTGAAAGGGCCCGAGCACGAGTTCCTGCCTGCCGGTAGGCATGGAATTATCTTTAACCAGGTAAAAACCCACCCAGAAATAATTCATGGTTTGCTTTAGGGCTGCAGCAATGTTCGATAAGTTAGCCACAACATCCGGTTCGCCAGAAACAAGTGCCTCGATTTGTGGAACCAGCGTTTCGTAACGCTGCTGCTTATCAGTTGATGTGGATATGATGAGTTCTTCAGCCATTAATTTGTAAAGGGAATTTCCAGTTGTTTACAGATTTTTCTACACAATAAATCAGAAAGTTCGGGATGACGCCCTACTGCAGTTTGCTTTTTATTTATTGGATTTTGATAGATTGAATGATTGCTTCCTTCCCGCAACAAAACGCATCCCTGCGCATGCAAATGCCTCAGGAATTCTTTTCGCTTCATCCAACCAATTCAACAGAGTCCTTAATTACATTTCTACCACGGTACTCTACTTCTATCAGTTCACGATTTGTATCAAATATTTCAAGCAGGGCGTCCAACACATTGGCTTTACATTCTTCGATTGTCTTCCCCTGAGAAATGGCTGCAGGCACTTCTTCCAATTGGCCTACGTACCATCCATCTTCCGACTTTTCTATTACTATTGTAAATTTCATAACTCAAGTTACTAAATCTTATCCAAAACTCTCTTTGTCCTTTCATTCTCCACATTCCCCGTGTTCAACGTTGAGGCCGGTTCAAACAGCATTACTTCCACCTCTTCATCAGCCACTGGCCTGTGCTCTATACCGCGGGGAACAATAATAAATTCACCTTCACCAATTTCAACGGTCCTATCCCGAAACTCAATCTTTAATTTTCCTTTGATGATCAAAAACAGTTCATCTTCATGCTCGTGATGATGCCAGAAAAACTCGCCCTTTAATTTGGTAACCTTTACTTGCTGTCCATTCAGTTCACCAATGATCCTTGGATTCCAATGATCTGTAAACTGAGCAAATTTTTCTTTTAGATTAATCTTTTCCATCATAATGGGTGGTATGTAAACAAGGTATCTGTCGAAACGGTTTCCGTTGAAGAAAGTTTTCCTTTCAGTTCAGGTGCTTTAATTCCCTTTCCAAAGATGCGTGTAGCTTGGAAAATACGTGCCTCATCCCACAATCCACTTGATATGAAAAATTGTAAGGTTTGCGCACCACCTTCTACGATTACGGATTGAATGCCGCGTTTGTGCAAATCCTGTAAAAGTTGTGGCAGGAAATCCGTTTCATCAATACGCGCCAGAATCAAGTTGTCGTGCTCTTCGTGCTTCAATACATTATACACAATTGTCTTCTGACTGCGGTCAAACACGTTCAGCTTTTCACTCAATTTTAAAAACCGATCAATCACAATACGAACCGGATTTCTTCCCGTCCACTCCCGAACATTCAATTGCGGGTTATCGTGAAACACCGTTTTAGTCCCCAACAATATGGCATCCTCTTCACTGCGCCACTTATGCACCAGTTGTCGTGAAAATTCGTTGCTGATCCATTTCGAATCGTAATTGGCTTGCGCGATAAATCCATCCGCAGTCTGCGCCCATTTTAAAATAATGTATGGGCGCTTTTTCTCTACATCGGTAAAGAAACGTTTGTTTAACTCACGCCCTTGCTTATCCAGTATTCCGGTAATCACTTCAATGCCGGCCTCACGTAGTTTTTTTATTCCCTCACCAGAAACGTTTGGATGTGTGTCGAGATTCGCGATTACTACTTTTTTTACCTGATGACGAATCAACAGATCAACACACGGTGGGGTTTTACCAAAATGTGAGCACGGTTCAAGATTGACATACACGGTGCTCTCTTTCAGTAATTCCTGATTTTCAACAGCAGCTACCGCATTTACTTCCGCATGTGCTTCACCAAATTTTTTATGCCAGCCCTCTCCAATTATTCTATCATTATGCACAATAACACATCCCACCAACGGATTCGGGCTCACAGTTCCACGGCCCAATGCAGCCAATTCCAGACAACGCTGCATAAAAAGCTCATCAATGTGGTGATCGTGTTTCTTCATTGTTAATTTTACAGGTGGATGTAAACTTACAACAGTTTTCGCGAAGAAAGATTTTCAAAAGGCCTATGAACGCAAAAAAGCTGCATGCAGAATTTGTAGAAAAAATCAAGCTGGAGGAATCTGCAGAAGAAATTCAGCAGCTCGGCTTCATGGTTATGGAACATGAGTTGGGGTTATCCACCACTGAAATATTAATGGAAAAAGAGGTAGAGATACCAACGGATGTACAAAACAAGTTGGTTACCATTGCGCAACGACTAAACGACCATGAGCCGATTCAATATGTTTTGGGTGATGAGGAGTTTCTTGGAAGACGATTTCTGGTTAGTCCGGCTGTGTTGATTCCGCGCCCCGAAACCGAAGAACTGGTAAAACAGGTTCCGTTTCCTCCTGCCACCGGTGAAGAAACCACCGTTCGCATACTCGACATTGGAACGGGAAGCGGTTGCATTGCCATCTCATTAAAGTCATTGATGCCCCATGCCGAAGTGTATGCCACCGATGTAAGTAATGAAGCGTTAACAATCGCTCAAAAAAATATTGAGCGACTTGAGCCTCAGGTCAAGTTACTTAAACATGACATCCTGCACGAAGACATTCCCGTACATGATCTTGATGTTATTGTAAGCAACCCGCCCTACGTGACGCAGCAAGAAAAGGAATCCATGCAGCAACATGTATTGGATCACGAACCCCATGTGGCACTTTTTGTTCCCGACAATGATCCATTGGTTTTTTATAAAGCCATTGCAGCGCGTGGAAAAAAAGTGCTAAAACCGGGAGGCAAAGTCGTGGTGGAAATCAACGCCCTATACGGCAACGAAACTGTTTCCGTATTTGAATCCGAAAATTACACCGATGTTGCCCTCATTAAAGACATGCATGGTAAAAATCGTTTTGTACTCGCAACCTGGAATCCTGCATGAATCCTGTTCTTCTGCTTCACGGAGCCCTTGGCTCGTCATCTCAACTTGAACCGTTAAAGCAAAACCTGGAGGCTCAGGGAAGAGCTGTTCTCATGCTCAACTTTTCAGGGCATAGTGGCACACCCTTTCGGGGATCATTTGGCATTGAAACTTTTGCTGATGATGTGTTGGCATTTCTTGACAATCAAACCCTTAATCAGGTTGATCTATTCGGATACAGCATGGGCGGGTATGTGGCGGTTTGGCTTGCTTTAAAACATCCGGAACGTGTTGGTAAAATTACTACACTCGGCACCAAATTCGATTGGTCACCTGAATCGGCTGAACAGGAAGTCCGAAAACTAAACGCTGAAAAAATTCTGGAAAAAGTGCCTGCCTTCGCGCGCATACTGGAACACCGCCACTCCCCTAACGACTGGAAAGAATTATTGAACAAAACCCGCGGCATGATGCTGGGCCTGGGAAACCAACCATTGCTTACCGAAGAAAACCTGAAAACCATTCAGCATAAAATTATAATCTGCCTTGGCGATCAGGACGATATGGCCGATCGAAAATATTCGGAACAAGTAGCGGATTGGTTACCGAACGGAACGTTCGAGCTTTTGGAAAATACACCTCATCCCATTGAAAAAGTTGAATTGAATAAACTTGTCGAGTTAATAAAAGCTTAGTGCCTTGGAGTCTTCGTGGTCTCTTTTCTTAAAGCAGAAAAACATTTAACCAGGCTACAGAAGCACCTCTCCAACCCAAAATGGAAAATCGGCTTCGGCCTTTACCACACCATCTTTTATGGCAAGACCTTGTGCATCTAAGCCACCAATTGGTTTTACATTCTCCGGAAATTCAAATTGCGTTCCCCGACTTACCCACTTTTCAAATTTTCCGTTGCGGGTAAAAATCCACCGCTTGCCTTCAAAAAAAGTTACTACATCCAGGCGGTCAGCAAAAGCTTCAACCAAGTCAGGCGCAGCACCCACCACATTTACCGCTTTATACTTTCCTGCCGTTAAAAACATCATGCCGGTATTTATTGGGTGATCTGGTGTATGATGACTTAAAATCTTCACAGGTGCCTGATCATTTAGCAACTTCACATATCCACTCACCTGCTCCGGTGCACTGATCACCATATCTAATTTTATTCCCCAGCTCAGCACGGTTTCGAGTGCGGACTCCAGTACAATAACAGTTGGGCTCCACTCCAGCAATTGTTCAATCCATATAAATGGAAGATTTTCAGCATCTGCAATAAGCAACGCAGGCTCCTGATTTTCCCGAACAATGTGGTGTGACGACATAATTACTGTTAAATTAACCAAACAGGAACATATTCAAACCAAACCAGATGAATTGGCTTGTTTCCCAAATTTTGATGAAACTTGATGCCTGATTTATGGCCTTTCAGACAAAAATTTAAAAGAATATTCGCCCGACTGTAACCCTGCGCAACCATTTCAGTAAAAGCAGGTGACGATTGCAACATTTTGCATAAATAACAGTCTTTCGAAAAAATTATTATGATTCGTAATTACCTGCTCGTTGCGCTGCGCAACTTCACTCGCCAACAATTCTACTCCTTTATTAATGTGATTGGACTGGCCACCGGACTGGCCTGCGCCCTGTTTATTTACCTATGGGTACACGATGAGGTAAACATGAATTCATTTCATGAGCGTATTGACCGCTTGTACCAGGTGGTGTTAAACATCAAGCGCCCCGATCAGGTAATTACCTGGGACAACACACCGGGGCCGCTGGCCGAAGAAATCAGAACGAATTTTGAAGAAGTAACCCACATCACACAGGTTTATAATGAAGGCGAGCACCTCTTTCAGGTTGACGAAAAGGGGTTTATGGAGAATGGATACTACAGTAACTCTGAATTCTTTAAAGTCTTTACTTTTCCCATCGTTCACGGAGATGCAGAAAATCCGATTCGCGATAAGCGCTCCGTAGCCATTTCTGAAACCCTGGCTCAAAAACTTTTTGGTAACGATGATCCGATTGGCAAAACCGTAACCGTTCGTAAACAGTATGAACAAAAGGTAACAGCTGTATTTGCCAATCCACCCAAAAGCTCAACCCTTCAGTTTGATTTTATTCTCCCGTTCGATATTCACCGTGATGAACGAGGCGAAAACTTCAGTTGGAACAATGCCGACTACTGGCTATACCTCACCTTAGCTGAACAGAGCGACATCAATGCCTTCCGTGAAAAAGTAAATGTTCAACTCGACAAGGTTACCGCATCAGAAGAGGGAACAGACTACATGGATCTGTATGTGCAGCCTTTTTCGGAACGTTACCTGCGCTCCAATTTTGAAAATGGAGTACCTGCTGGCGGACGCATGGAGTATGTAAAAATATTTTCTATCGTGGCCGTTTTTATACTGATCATCGCCTGTATCAATTTTATGAACATGGCTACAGCCAAAGCAGCAACCCGCGCACGCGAAGTAGGAGTTCGAAAAGTGGTTGGGGCACAGCGAAGAAGTCTGATTTTTCAATTCATGATGGAAGCGATGCTGTTCAGTGCAGTTTCCATGTTGGTGGCATTTGGTGTGGTGTATACGCTGCTGCCCTTGTTCAACTTACTGGTTTCCAAAAATATTGTACTTGATTTCGGTGATGGCATGATTTGGTTAACCGCCCTGGGCATTGTATTGATCACGGGCATTATTGCCGGCAGTTACCCTGCACTTGTGCTTTCGTCTTATCGTCCTGCTTCCGTGTTGAAAGGCAATCTTTCCACCACCTTTAGTGGCATGAACCTGCGCAGGGCATTGGTCATTTTTCAATTTACACTTACCGTAGTACTCATAGCCAGTGCCATTGTCGTGCATAACCAGATGCAATTTATTCAACAGAAAAACCTGGGATACAACCGCGAATCGGTGGTCATGTTTGCGGTGCGTGGCGCCACCAACCGCGATTTTGAAGTATTCAGAAATGAAGTACTCAAGAGTACCACCGTTACCAATATGGGTAAAGCCAACGGTTCTTTCATCCAGATTCAAAATCAAACCTCATCGGTAAACTGGTCGGGCAAGCCGGAAGGAGAAAATCCATATTTCCGTGCCGTGGTTGTCGACTTTGATGTATTGCAAACGCTTAACTTCTCTCTGCAGTCAGGAAGACTTTTCTCACGCGAATTTAATGACACAAGCAATTTCGTACTCACCCAACGTGCCGTTGAACAAATGGGATTAACTGAACCTGTTGGTCAGCGTATTTCCCTGTGGGGAACAGAAGGAACCGTTGTTGGCGTTGTGGATGATTTTCACAGCCGCTCTATGCATGAAGCCATTGACCCGATTGTATTTATGTGCAATCCGCAATGGGGCGGATTGGTTTATGCACGCGTTGAACCCGCACAGGCTCAGGCAGCCATCGAACACATTCAGGCTACGTACAAAAAATTCAGTCCGGAATACCCGTTCGAATACACCTTTATGGATGAAAGCTTCGGCAAACTTTACAAAACCGAACAGGTTACCGGTACGTTGGCCCTCGGCTTCACCGCCATGGCAATTGTCATATCTGCTTTAGGCCTGCTTGGGTTAGCTGCTTACACAGCCGAACGAAGAAAAAAGGAAATCAGCATTCGAAAAACATTGGGCGCTTCCGTAAGTGGACTTGTTACCTTGATCACCCGCGACTTTGTAGTGCTCAGTCTGATTGCTGCTGTGGTTGGTTGTCCGATTGCCTGGTGGCTAATGAAGGGCTTTCTGAATAACTATGCTTACCGTACTGTGCTTGGTTGGGAAGTATTTATATTCACCGCAATTGGTGTGATGGTGCTTTCCCTTTTGATCGTTATCTATCAAGTAGCCAAAGCAGCTATGGCCAACCCGGTAAATTCGTTACGGAACGAGTAACCTAAAGGCTGAAATATTCCCACGCCATAATCAAGGTGGCGGAATGGATAAACTGATCCAGCCCAATGATGAGAAAGAAAACCCTGCGGTTATTGTGGTAAGCTGTTGTGAGTTTGCTGGTAAAAAAATCGGTAACCCAATGCAGTGTTCCATTTACTCCGGCAAATAGTAAGGCAGTTTGCCCATCCAGCAGCAGTAATGAAAAGCCAAGCAATACAATCGTGTAGGTGAGTACATGAACGCTGAGCCATTTTATGCTTTTGCTTTTGTTGAGTGCCATCGTTTCGGTTTGAAACAGAAAGTCGGCAACCCAATGTGCGAACAAAATAGTAATGAGTGGATGTAGCTCCATAATTGCAAGACTTCAAGCTAATGCATATTGAGCAAAAAATCTACACTGACTTGAAACTTGAATTTTTTCGTCCGCAATTCTTACAAGGCCTATACCCAAGCAACCTCGCCTCCTCCTCATGCTGAAAAAATACCCGATTCTCGCGCTTCATGCGTTTGCCTGAATAACACCGCAGTGTCCCATAAATTTTTAAACGCAGATTCCCAGCCAGCACTACTTCCCTGTTGCGCAACAAATGCCTCAGTTCTTCCTTAGTTACGTGTTTATGATACCACATCAGGCGGCATCGTGAAAAATCAATCCCAACGCAAATCGTTGCCCGTGCTTGACCTCGCTCACACCGTGCCTCATGCGCGACTTGTAAAATCCACGTTTACCGGCCACCGGTCTGAAGTTGGTGGTAAAAATTACCGCATCGCCCTGATTAGGCCGGATAACTTCTACTCTGGATTGCGCACGTGGCAGTTGTTCGGTAAGCACCAAATCACCTCCCTCGTGTTCAACACCTTGCTGCGTTAACACAAAAACAACCTGAAAGGGAAAGTAAACTTCGCCATACAAATCCTGATGCAAGGTATTATACCCACCAGGTTGATACCGTAGTATAAGTGGTGTCGGGCGGAGTTGATTTTTTGCTTTGCATAATTCGAGTAATTTCTGATGCTGCTCCGGATATTGAATTTCAACGCGCAACTTTTGCATCCACCCATTGGCTAATGTTGATAAGGGTTGATAAAAACTTTCTCGTAAAACCTGGATGATTGGCGGTAGTGGATAATTAAAATACTTGTACTCCCCTTTACCAAAGCGGTATCGTTCCATGGAAATCACCCTGCGAAAGAGTTGATCATCCTCATAAAAACCTTGCAGGTGTTCGCACTCAGGCTTTGAAAGCACTTCCGGAATAATGGCGTATCCTTTTGCGTTGAGAGATTCAATTATCTCAGTCCAGTTCATGGATTGAATCGATTTCATTTTCAAAATTTTCAATACAAAAGTGAACGCCACCTCTGTACGCTTCAACCTGAAACTTGCGGACTTGCTTGCACCGCTTGCTTTGCCACCTTTGATACTTGTACATTTACGCATGAAGCTTACGCTCACCCTTCCGGAGGAATTCAGCTATGAACATTGCCTGCAGTTTTTAAAACGGTCCCCAAAAGAATTGCTGCATACCCTCGAAGGTAACTCGGTATACAAGGCCATACCAATCGACAATGAAATTGTTTTGTTCTCTGTAAGTGAGAAAAAGAATACGCTGATAATCGATTTTATAAACACCAAGCCCTCAACATCACAGCAGGAAAAAACAAAACAATTTGTAACCGAATGGTTCGACCTTGAAACTGATCTCAAACCATTTTACCAGCTCGCTAAAAAAGACGAATTGCTGAAACCCCTGATCAAAAAATATTTCGGCTACCGCATTGTTGGTCAGCCGGACTTGTTTGAGTCGCTAGTATGGGCAGTGCTCGGACAACAGATTAACCTTGGTTTTGCCTACACCTTGAAGCAGCGGTTTGTTGAAAAATTTGGGGAGGCCGTATGCTGGAACGGAAATACCTACCACCTTTTTCCATCACCCGAAAAAGTAGCAACCCTGACCGATGAAGACCTGCTTCCACTCCAGTTTTCACGACAAAAAAGTAAATACACGACAGGCATCGCGCAGGCATTTGCTGAAGGAAGCATTTCAAAACATCAGCTTAAAGATTTAGCTCTCACGGAAGCAAAAGAAAAACTAATGACCATAAAAGGTGTTGGCAACTGGACAGCCAATTACGCCCTCATGAAAACCTTTCGTTACCCCGATGCTTTTCCATTAGAAGATGCCGGCTTGCACAATGCGCTGAAAAATCAACTTGGTCTTGACAAAAAACCAAGCCTTGATCGCGTTAAAAAGATCTTTAAGAAATACGTAGGTTGGGAGGCGTACGCTACGCTTTATTTGTGGAAAAGTTTGTAAGTAATTTTTATTTCACCCTCATTCTACTTGTTTTATTGCGTAGCCAAATTTCAAGGATTACCAAAGATGGCACCCAGCTTAACCAAACAATCAAAGTATAAACTTCCTCACCTCTATATCCTAGGGTAGCAAAAACAAAAGAAAGAAACCGTAGTAAAATAGCTGCAAATGACAGACAAAAGCTTCTGTACGCAAATTGCTCATGGATATCCCAATCCCTTTTTTTTGCTGCTTGAAACGCCTTTAATGTGACCAGCCACCACAAAATGGCCAATACAGCAAACCCCAGCTTGGCTAAAAAATTACCATTAGCATAAAAACTCATTAACAATCCTGATGGCGCAGATACACCCAATATCAAAATGATACTCACTTTGCCTACCAGTTTATGAATTTGAGGAAGTCTCTTTCTCCTCCTCTCGAAAAGCAGAAACAAACCCATCAATATTATTAGTCCAGAGGTATAAACATGAGCATAAAATGATGGGAGATAGACTGTGCTCTTAACCAGTTCATACTTAGATTTCAGAAGATCAGTTTGCTCTCCAGCAAACAGGGGTGCATTGATATAATAAATAGAAACTAAAACGAGAATGGTGAAAATCAGAAAGGAATATATAACAAATCGATCAACCAGCCGGAACATATAGTACTGAATCTCGCTGTACAATTATTTCCTTATGCCTTTTCAAATACTCTAGAATAAATTGAATGTTGTGCCTGTCAATCTCAGTTAACAGATGATCTACGTTGTCATTTGCAGGGGTATACCATGATTTATCCTCAAAATAGGTTTTCCATTTCTCTGTTTTGAATTTAAATCCATACTCCGCAAAAATTTCGTTTCTCATAATGTCAAGCTGATCTTTTGATAGATTTTTTGTTATAACCATGTTTGGCTTTTGGGAAGACCAGTCGTAATTCTCCCAATCAACAAACTCTGCATCACAAGTTGAAAAATAACTTTCGTCAATTTTTACAAATTTTGTAAAGCCGAATTGCCTGTTTGTTGTAAGTTCCTCTATACTACCATTATCAGTTACGCTAAAGTATTTGTACTCCTTTCTATTTGTTACTTCAAAGAGTGTGTTCGAAATACTCTTATAGGAATATTCGTTGCAAGGGCCCGCATAGTCTAAACTGTTTGAGAGCAATTCCTTCACACTTGAAACTGGGTTGAGTTCATAATCGACAACTTGAAGCTGGTCCTTTCCAAAGTGATATTCTCTTGCATCGGCTCCTGACTCAACAAATGAGCTTATCAATGAATAAAGTCTATCCATGGCAGAATAAACTTTTTCAACTTTAATTGAAGTGAAGTTCATACCCATTGAATAGCTCGATTCATTTTCGATGGCTACATAAGCATTTGCTATTGGTGTTATTCCGAGATCCTTCAAATAAGATGGATAAATAAGCAGACCAGTACTTTCATATTCATCAAACTCAGCATCTACTTCTCTGTATAGAATAAGATCACCTGGGTATCTGAATTCCCATTCGGTTACCAAACCTGATTCTACCGGTGATCGAAATAAATTTTTGTCTTGATGCGATTCATAATCAAAATGCACCACTCCTTTTGTGTCAATCCAGCCATACTGATTTCCCTTTCTTACCTGAGCAAGGACATTGGACTCCTTTTTATATGGATAAATACCGTCAAATTCAACAGGAACGAAAAGACTACCATCAACTGTATACAATCCCTTCTTACCATTTAACTCCACCTCAATCATTCCTAAAAAGCTTCCATGAAAATTGTAAACTTTATCATAATTAACCGGAACAATAACACGGTTTTCTGAAGTTACAACACCTACTCGATAATCACCTTTGTCACGCTGATCATCGTATTTATATGGGTAAGTCCAATTTCCATCAACTACATAGAAAACCACAATCCCATTATCAATTGCAAAGAATGGAACAGTATCATACTGGGCGCTTATTACTTTTGCCATGTCAACTATTCTATTCAAAATTGAATCTCCTCTTATAATATTATCTCCATTCCTTTGATTCGTTACTTCCTGCCAAACACCATACTCCTTAATTCTTTGAACAAATGAAGGCAGCATCGTTTTGATCCGAAACTGATCCTCTTTGAATTCTTCGATTTCAAGTACGAGCTGAGATGTTGATCTGTAATCTCCTATATCGGAACTGATATCGAAAGGCAATTGAACAACTACGACATTTGTTTCATCAGATTTAAGCTCTATGCTTAGATCATCCGTATTAAAGGATAGGGATAATCCCGTAGGTCTATTCCAAATTATTGAGGGTATTTGAAACGTTGGTGAGTACAGTCTTCGTATAGATTTTTCATTAGAAGATTGAATAGCTTCGATCCACTCGAATACAAAAGATTTAACTTTAGCTGAATTATCTTCGTTGGAGCAGGAAAAAGTAAATACTATAAGGGGAAGAATAAAAAGTCTTTTCATATTAAGAGATAATTCAGTCAAGAATAATTTCTACTTTCTATGCTTTGCGTGATCCAACACAACCCGCTCAATAATATCGCAACACTCATGAAGCTGCTCTTCCGTTATCACCAACGGTGGTGCCAGACGAATGATATTTCCATGCGTTGGCTTGGCCAGTAAACCGTGCTTCGAAAACTCAACACAAATATTCCATGCGGTTTCACTTTGCGGAGTGTCGTTGATCACAATCGCGTTGAGCAAACCCTTGCCGCGCACCAGCGTAACCATATCCGATTTTTTAATCAGCGCGGTCATGCGGTCGCGGAAAATTTTTCCAAGCTGATCGGCACGTTCGGCAAGCTTTTCATCTTTAACCACTTGTAAGGCTTCCATGCACACCACAGCAGCCAACGGATTGCCGCCAAACGTAGAACCATGCTCACCCGGTTTGATCACCAGCATAACCTCATCATCGGCCAATACCACTGAAACCGGAAGCACCCCGCCACTTAAGGCTTTACCTAAAATCAATAAATCAGGGCGAACGTCTTCGTGTTCGCTCGCCAGCATTTTTCCTGTGCGCGCAATGCCGGTTTGAATTTCATCCATCATCAACAACACATTGTGCTGCTTGCTCAATTTCTCTGCCGCTTTCAAATAACCTACTGCGGGTACGTAAACTCCGGCTTCACCTTGTATCGGCTCAATCCACAACCCACACACGTTGGGGTTGGCCAATGCCTTCTCAAGCGCAGGCACGTTATCGTAATCAACAATTTCAAAGCCCGGCATAAACGGACCAAAACCTTTGCGGGCCGAAGGATCAGTAGATGCAGAAATGATGGTGGTGGTTCGTCCGTGAAAATTTTTCTTCACGGCTACAATCACCGCTTCATTTTCTGGTATACCCTTATAGGTGTAGCCCCACTTGCGGGCCAGCTTAATGGCCGTTTCGTTGGCCTCGGCACCGCTGTTCATAAACAGCGCTTTCTGGTAGCCGAATGTTTCGCACACATATTTCTCAGCCAGTCCGAGTTTGTCGTTATAAAACGCGCGTGAGGTTAACGTGAGTTCTTTGGCTTGTTCAATCAGCGCATTGATGATGCGCGGGTGGCAATGCCCCTGGTTAACGGCACTGTAAGCCGACAGAAAATCGTAGTAACGCTTGCCTTCCACATCCCACAAAAACACACCTTCACCTTTGCTTAACACCACCGGCAGCGGATGATAGTTGTATGCGCCATACTGATCTTCCAACAAAATAGCTTCCCGGCTGTTTGTAATCGCTTCTACCATAAAAATTTAGAGTTTTTTATGCCACCTCAAAGTAAAGCTTCAATGTCAGCCTGAGCTTGTCGAAGGCTATTGCTTCACAGCATATCAGGTTTCGACAAGCTCAACCTGACAGTCTCTACTTTCAAGGTGACTCCTTGTGTAAATCGGGGGCAAGATACCAAATAAGGCACTGAAAGCCAATGCGTTCTTTATCGCTTCCAACAACTGACACACTTTGTCAGTTGTTGGTAAGGATATTGGCCACAGCATCAACAGAATTGAATTAACTTTACCGCTATGGAGAATGGCATCGATAACATTAAGCGACTTTTTAACGAGCTGAAAACGTTCACGCTGTGGGACAGGTTATTCCATTGGGGCAGAATCAGGGCGTTGTTGGTTGAAACAAGTGCTGAACTTCAACGATTGGTATCGGGAATGGGTGCGTTACAGGCCGAAAACCGAAAACTTGAAAGCTCGATTGAGCGGTTATCCGATGACAAAATCACCTTTCAAAAAGAAAACAGTGTACTGAAAGAGAAAAACGATAACTACTTAAAGCGAGGCACAGAACTGGCCAACGAAAAGGAGTCGTTTAAACAAAAAGCTGATTTGTTAGACCGGGAATGTAATCGGCTACGGGAAGAAATTCTGCAACTGAAAACCAAAGACGAACAACGCAGAACGGAACACGAGAAGGCCATCCATCAACTGGTGAAATTGCGTGAGGATATTTTGAAAGAACGCCACGACAAAGAAGAAAAAGAAAAGCAGGCTGCCTACGAAAAACTCCGCAGACTAAAAGAAACCTGGTCGAAACACGAAGCAGATGTTAAAAACCGGATAAAAATTATTTGCAACCGGCATGGCGTGGAGTATATGGAGTCGGTTCCATTTAAAGGTAAGCCTGACAATACCTTAAAGATCAACGATGAGTTTATTGTGTTTGATGCGAAAAGTCCGGGTAGCGATGACTTGTCCAACTTTCCGTTGTATTTACGAAATCAGGCTGAAAGTGTAAGCAAGTACGTAAAGGAAGAAAATGTACGAAGAGAAGTTTTTTTGGTGGTACCTACCAATACACTTGAGGTTGTAGAGCAATTCGAATACAAGCTGAGCGATTACACGGTTTATGTTATTTCCATTGACGCGCTGGAGCCCATTATTCTTTCGCTGCGAAAAATTGAAGAATACGAATTTGCCGAACAGCTGAGTCCGGAAGAACGCGAAAACATTTGCCGTGTGATTGGCAAGTTTGTGCACCTCTCAAAAAGAAGAATACAGATTGATGGTTTTTTTGCGAAACAGTTTTTTGAACTGGTGTATCGCAGTGAGGCCGACTTGCCAAAAGATTTCCTTGACAAGGTGATTGAATTTGAGAAAGCCGAAAAACTCAACCCGCCTATTGAGCGCAGGGCACGACAGATCAGCAACAAGGAACTTGAAATCGAAATACGCGAACGTAAAACCGATGCCGAACAAAAGGGCATTGAGATGGATGAATCCATGCTCACCAAAAACCTGAACAAACTTCCTTTGTATACGGATAAGCCCAAGGAAGAAACGCAGAAGGATTTGTTTGAGAAGTAATTGACTCTAAACAATAAACAGTTGCCGTGATTGCGAGGAATCCCGATGGTAATCGGGATGACGAAGTCATCCCAATTTTTAAGTTTGGTCTGCAAAAAAGTCTAGCGATTAACATCCCTATAAAATTGAAAGGACCAGGTCCAACATCCAAAACATATCAATTCAGTTGACAGAAGCTCCTTTAGATAAATACGTTATGAAATAAAGAGTTTGGGAAGGAACGCCCGCTAACAAATGATATATCTCAAAACCCCGTCTCTCATAAATTTCGTTAAGATATAAGCTCCGTAGGAGCGAAATCTTACTAGCCCTGTGCGTAAGCACGGGGCTAGTTGAATGAAGTTTATCGTGCCACGTTCATGAGGTATTTAATGCGATGAATATCCATGGCACGAAGGGCAGGGGAAAATTAAAGAGCTGTACTTTGTAGCATATTTTGAAACATACAATGCCTGCGAAAACCATACCTTTGCACCATGCTTCATAAAACCCCCGGCATTGTTTTTCGCTTCACCAAGTTCGGGGATACCTCCATCATTGTGAACATCTTCACCGAGGCTTTCGGTTTGCAGAGTTACATTGTAAATGGTGTCCGCAGTGCATCCGCAAAAGGGAAAATAGCATTATACCAACCGCTTACGTTGTTGGATATGGTGGTGTATTACAAAGAGAATGCGCAGGTAAAACGCATGAAGGAGGTAAAATGCCTGCACCAATACCACTCCTTGCATACCGATGTGAAGAAATCAACCATTGCCATGTTTCTGGCTGAATTGCTGAACAAAGCGGTTAAGGATGAAAGTCACGCACAGGAATTGTATGCGTTTATTTCCGATTCAATAATAACCCTGGATGATGCAGCACATAATTTTGAGAACTTTCACCTGATCTTTCTGGTGAAGCTCAGCCGGTTTTTGGGATTTGGGGCACATCACGTGCACGAAGTTACGGGCCGCAGAGTGGTGGATAACTCATTGGAACCGTTGATTGAGGTATTATTGAATGCGGAGTACGACACACATTTGCCTATGTCGGTAATCCAGCGCAGGGATTTGCTGGACGCGCTTCTTAATTTTTACAAAGATCATTTGGATACACTAGGTGAGTTTAAGTCGGTGCCGGTTTTGAAAGAAATATTCACGTAATTTGCCCACGTTGAAATCTATGAATATGAAAGCCTTGGTTTGCGAAGACGATAAAGTAGTGCTAAAGGTAATTGAAGTGGCGATGGCCGAAGAAGGTATTGAAGCCACTTTGGTTAACAACGGACAAAAAGCGTTGGACTTATTGGCTCAAAACGATTATGACCTGATTGTGACTGATATTCACATGCCCTATGTGAATGGCGATGCTGTTTTGGATTTTGTACATAAGGAGCAGGGAAAGAAAACTCCCGTCATCATGATCTCTTCTGATAATCAGGAAGAAGTGGTGACCATGGCCATGAAGGCCGGTGTACATGCGTTTGTTTCGAAACCGGTAAGCGTAGAGCGTTTACGAAAAGTTATCCGCGAGGTGCGGGGCTAACCGGCTGGGCAATTTCCAGTTTAAATCCAACTCCGTGGTAATTCACAATTTGAACGGTTGGGTCATCTTTTAAATACTTGCGCAGTTTAGAGATGAACACATCCATGCTTCGCCCTAAAAAATAGTCGTCATCACCCCAAACTGATTTTAGAATCTCATCACGCTTAAGCACACGGTCGCGGTGAACGAATAACAACCGAAGTACTTCTGCTTCACGCGAAGTGAGCGTGCGTTCGCTTTCATGATTTTTCAATTTGAAATTTGCGTAATCAAATTGATAAGCGCCTAAAGCAATGGTTTTGTCAGGGTCGTTGTTTGATTTGGCTCGCTTGAGAAATACCTCAACCCGGCAAAATAATTCTTCGAGGCTAAACGGTTTGGTGATGTAGTCATCCGCTCCGGTGCGAAAGCCTTCCAGTTTATCTTCCGTCATGGCTTTGGCGGTAAGAAATAAAATGGGAACATCACGGTTGTGCTCACGTATGGCCCGCGCCAGACTGAACCCATCTTTTTTGGGCATCATCACATCGAGAATACAAAGCTGAAATTTTTGTTCCTGAAAAAGTTTTAATCCCTCCTCACCATCACGCCCCAGCGTAACGGCATAGCCTTGCATGCTCAGGTTGTCCTGGATAACAAACCCCAGGTTCGGATCATCTTCAACAACAAGAATGGTGGGTTTACTCATGTGGTTGGTAATAAAATGGTAAATGCGCAGCCCTTTCCGGGTTCGCTGGCTACGGTAATCCTTCCACGATGGGCCTCAACAATTTGTTTCACATAATGCAAGCCAAGCCCAAAACCTTTTACATCATGCACGTTTCCGGTGGGCACGCGATAGAATTTTTGAAAAATTCGTCTTTTGTTTTCATCGCTGATGCCAATTCCGTTGTCTTGAACGGTTAGGGAAATGTTGCTTCCATTTAACTCGGTTTGAATGGTGATGGAAGGCTGGTTTGTACAATACTTTATGGCGTTGTCTAGCAAATTGAAAATCACGTTGGTGAGGTGATGCCGGTCGGCCTGTAGGTTAGCTGAAGAAGCGTTTAAACGCAGGTGAATCGAACCTTGCTTTTCGCGCAAGGCGAGGTCGATACTTTGAACCACTTCGTGTATGATCTCGTGCAGGTTAACGGTTTCTTTTTTCAGGCCAACATCTTCCTTATCCAGTTTGGCCATTTGCAGTACGCGTTCAACGTGTTGCTTTAACCGTTTGTTTTCATTTTCGATAATGGTGGCGTACTGCAATAAGCGATCAGGCTGCTGCACAATGTTTGTGTCTTTCAATACTTCCGTTGAGACGGCAATGGTAGAAATGGGCGTTTTAAATTCATGCGTCATGTTGTTGATGAAATCTTTCTGTATTTCAGAAAGACGTTTCTGTTTAAGAATAACAAACAACGTGTAGCCAAAAAACACAATTACAATCAGCAATACAGCAGATGAAAATGACCAAATGCCCATCTGGTTTAAAATCTGTGCCTCACGGTTGGGAAATTGCACGCCAAAATAGTAACCGGCATTTACCCATTTGGGCAGGTTTGGATTCTGTTCTCGTTTGCTGACCTTATCACTTAACTTCACGTAGTTTCCATACACCATTTTTTCGTGGGTACAGTCGTAAATGCCGTATTCAAAATCGGCTTGGATGTTTCGCTTTTCAAATTCCGAGCGCAATAAAAACTCCAACAGGTTAGCGTCAATGTCACTGTTCACCATCACCACATAATAGTTGGTGGAGATTTGTTTTACCGGATTGTTGGCAGGAGAGGGTGTGTTGTTGAGTGAAAAAATCTGTGACGCCACATTGAATAAGGCCGTGTTTACCTGCCGATCGAATTCAGCTTCCTTTAATCCAAAGGCACGTTTCACCCAATAAATCTGGGTGATGGAAATACCCAGGATGCTGATCGTGGCCAGTACAACGATAAACCGGATGGTGGAGCTTTTCACAACTTAAAAGTACAAGGAAATTTAGCGGACTAACAAGGTTTAACAAGTCATTAACATTTGTTACCAATCCATTAACACCTGATGCAACGCGTTTTCCCGTGTTTTGACTCACCGATCGGAAACACATGTTTCAACTCAATCAATTATCACCAATGAAAAAAACCATCATTTTAATGCTGGCCACCGTAGTAGCTATGGTAGCCGTAGCCCAACAGTTAGCCCTGACAACGAATACCTCACCCATTGTTCGCATCGCGGATGCGGCTTTTGCATGGGATGAGACTGTGTATGATTTTGGCAAGATCAAACTGAACGAACCGGTAGCGCATGAGTTTACCTTCACCAATTCTGGCGATGAGCCGCTTGTAATTGCTGCTGTTAAAGCATCTTGTGGATGCACCGTAACGGAGTATACCAAAGATCCGATTCCTGCGGGAGGCACAGGCTTTGTGAAGGCCACCTACAATGCAGCCAAAGCAGGTGTGTTTTCCAAAACGGTAACCATTACTGCGAACACATCTGAAAGTGCAGTGTTGCTTACCATAAAGGGAGAGGTAGTGGAGTAACAGTTTCCGCTTAAACTAATATGGCCTAAAAATTTTCAGCACATCTGAGCAGCGCCTCTTTCTATCCTTGGACTGGCAGGGAATGTGTGGATAGAAAGCAGCGATGATCAGATGTGCGGGGCCATGCCTGCCTAGCCGATGCGGCTACGCAAAGGCAGGCGGCCCTGGAGCACACAACAGATTTGCAAAACAGTTGGGTAATCTGTGCATCAGGAAGTAGATTTGTTCATGGCTTCAGCATTTGATCAAATCGTCTCTACCCGATACCACATTTACAACAGTCTTTTCTTAAACCTGCCCTTCAGTAAAATCTACCGAACCGGAACCTTGTTGCCTTTTGTGCAACAATATGCCGAGGAGGGATTCGAGAAAGGAAAAGATCCGCAAGATATTGTGGAGCAGTTTTTTAGCGACTTTGCTCCTAAGGCTTCGCCCGAAGAAAAATCTGATCTCCTATTCAGCTTCATTCAATATGCCGAGCGCCAGGTGGTGCTTTTCGATTCCATTGAAGATGCTGCCTTTGATAAAGTTAACGACCTGAACGGAAAAGGTACTGTCTCTGCTTTGCTGTTGCGTGCCTCTTCGGAAGAGAAGCTTCAAAAGCTCAGAAAGAAATTAGAACAATTCAGTGTACGGGTGGTGCTTACCGCTCACCCCACACAGTTTTATCCGGGCAATGTGTTGGCCATCATCAACGACCTGGAGCAAGCCATTCGTCATGATAACCTGGCTGATATAAATTCGCTCTTGCAGCAATTAGGCAAAACACCCATCATCAATCGCGAAAAGCCTTCCCCATTTGAGGAGGCTGTTAGCTTGTGCTGGTATCTGGAAAATGTGTTTTATCATGCTGCACCTGAAATTGTTTCGCGACTGATTCGTGCACTTGGTCAAACCCCTCAGGAATGGAAAAACTTTAACCTGCTCAGTATTGGGTTCTGGCCGGGTGGTGATCGGGACGGAAATCCGTTTGTTACCCACGACATCACGTTGAAAGTATCGGCACGTTTAAAAGAAACGATTTTAAAGTGCTACCATCGCGACCTGCGTATTCTCAGACGCAGGTTAACCTTCCGCGGAGTGGATGCGCTTGTGGTGGAGGCAGAACGCAACGTGTACGAAGCTATTTATTATGCGGGCAAAGGTTATCGTAAATCAGATGAATTGCTGGCTGTACTTTTTCGCATCCGTGAGTTATTGGTGAATGAGCACCAGGGATTATTCGTGGAGCAACTGGATGCATTTATTGTTAAGGTGAAGATGTTCGGTTTCTTTTTTGCAGGTATGGATGTGCGCCAGGACAGTCGCAAGCATGCGCATGCATGGAAGGAAATTTTTGCAGCGCAGAAAGTGAAGGATTTTGATTCACTCAGTGAAGAACAGCAGGTAAAGCAATTGCTGAAAACGAATATCGACCTGAAGAAAGTAAAAGTGAAAGATCCGTTTGTGCGTGAGCTGATTGATACGGTGTATACCATCGGGGAGATACAACTACAAAATGGTGAAGAGGCTTGCCATCGGTATGTGATCAGCAACTGCGGATCAGTAAAAGACATCATCAGCGTATTTCAACTGGCGCGATTGGCCATGGGCACACGGCAAGGTGTTGCCCTTGACATTGTTCCGTTATTTGAAACCATCGATGATCTGGCGCATGCGGGTGAGGTGATGGAGAGGCTGTATAGTTTACCGGAATACAAAAAGCATTTGCAAAAGCGAGGCAACAAGCAAACCATCATGGTGGGTTTTTCGGATGGCACAAAAGATGGCGGATACCTGCGCGCCAATTGGTCTATTTTCAGGGCCAAGGAAAACCTCACACGCATTTCGCGGCAGCATGATGTAACGGTGGTATTCTTTGATGGCCGGGGTGGACCACCGGCACGTGGGGGTGGCAACACGCACGATTTTTATGCCTCGCTGGGAAGTTCGATAGAAGATCACGAAGTGCAGCTAACGGTGCAAGGACAAACCATCAGCTCCGGTTTCGGCAAGATTAATTCGTGTCGCTTCAGTCTGGAGCAACTGCTTTCAGCAGGCGTGGAGCGGGAGGTTTTTGGGGAGGAGGCCACCGAATTAACCAAGGAGGATAAGCAACTATTGGATGAACTTGCGGAAGCCGGCTACCAGGCCTACCTGAAACTCAAGCATGATGATAAGTTTGTTCCCTACCTGGAGAAGATTACACCACTTTCCTTTTTTGGTGAAACCAACATCGGTTCACGACCGGTGAAACGTAATGCCGCTGACGGGTTGAAGTTTGAAGATCTCCGTGCAATTCCGTTTGTGGGTGCGTGGGCGCAGATGAAACAAAACATTCCCGGTTTTTATGGTGTTGGATCTGCGCTGGAAGAAATGAAGCAGCACGGCCAGTATACCAAGCTAAAAAACTTGTACAAGCGTTCCTTATTTTTCAGAACGTTACTGGCCAACAGCATGATGTCGCTGACCAAAACGTATTATCCGGCTACACGTTACCTGTCAAAAGATGATGAGTTCGGTGCGTTCTGGAGCATGATGTTTGATGAATACAAGCTCGCGTGCAAGCGGGTACTGGAAGTTACCACATTAGATGAGCTGATGCAGAATAATCCGTTGAACCGTGACTCAATAAAACTACGCGAGCGTATTGTGTTGCCGCTTATTGCCATTCAGCAATTTGCGTTGCAGCGTTTACGCAATGCAGATGATAAGAAGCACACCAAAGCGTATCAAAAACTGGTATTGCGTTGCATGTTTGGAATTATTAATGCCGCCCGAAACTCGGCTTAATATATTCAGTACAGTGTTCACACTGGCCTGAAATATGTACCTTCATGTAAAACGCCCATGAAAACCTGTTTACCCATCCTTTCTGGCCTTTTGCTTATTGCATTGCTGGTTTTTGATTCTTGCTCATCCGGTAAGAAGTCATTCGTTCGTGGAAATTATTTTGATGCCGTCATGACATCCACCAACCGCTTGCGAAGAGATCAGGATCATAAGAAATCTGTTGAAACACTTCGGGAGGCGTATCCACTTGCTGTTGCGTACTATGAAGATCAGGCGAAAGCCGCATTGGCCTCAAACGTACAATTCAAATGGTCGAATGTGGTGAATGCCTACAGCACCATCAATGTGATGTACGATGAAATCAGGCGCTCCCCCGGAGCGTTACGCGTAATTCCGAACCCGGTAAATTATTACGATAAGCTTGCTGAGGCCAAACAGCAGGCTGCAGCGGAGCGCTACGATGCGGGAGTAGCTGCACTCGCAATTAAAAATCGAGATAAGGCAAAAGAAGCGTATCGGCACTTTCAACAAGTGGAAGCGTTTGTGCCCGGCTATAAAGATGTTCAGGATATGTTAAAGGCCGCTTTGTGGGCTGCTACCGTAAAGGTGTTGGTAGAGCCGATACCCGTACAAACACGCAACATCGGTGTAAGCGCAGATTTCTTTAACGATAAAGTTTCTGAGTTTTTGCACAGCACGTCTATCAGTGAGTTTGTAAAATTTTACACATTGAGAGAAGCCCAAACCATTAACCTTACTCCGGATCATATAGTCAAGATTTCGTTTGATGAGTTTGCTGTAGGCGAAGTATTTCTGTATGAGAAAGAGTACGCACTCACGAAAGACAGCATTGTGATGGCTACCTATGTGGCCCAAACACCTGTGACAGAGAAGCCGGCCGATGGAACCGATAAGCCAAAGGATACGGAAAAGCCCGAAGATCAGCCGAAAGACGAAAAGCCCGTTGATGATAAGAAAGATGAAAAACCTGCTGATGACAAAAAAGAGGAACCTAAGGATGAACCGAAAGATGACAAGAAGGACGAGCCCAAAGATGACCCGGCAGATAAACCCAAAGATGTAGAGCCCTTACCCGGTGATGATGACTTTGAAGAGAAAATTGATGAGAAGGATCGCGTAACGGTTTGTCATATTCCACCTGGAAACCCGGCAGCTAAACATACCCTCACCATTTCCAAAAATGCGCTGGCAGCCCATTTGGCGCATGGCGATGTGTTGGGTAAATGTGAAGATGAAAAAGGAAAGGGAAATTCCGACAAGAAAAATGACAACAAAGGGAAGGGCAGTGGAAATGGAGGAGCGCAATATGCATCAACCGAAAGATTTGACCGATTGGTACATGATGCGGAGGCATTAAACGGACAACTGAATATTACGGATGACACGGTGAAAGTGTATGGTTCGGTGAAAGCCACGTATTACTATTCGCGCAAAACCACCACATCAAAAGGATTGGTGAATTTTCAGATTATTGAATTGCCATCCAACCGCATACTGGCGGTTGAAAAAATGCCCGGTGAATTTGTGTGGGTGTCGGAGTGGGCAACCTTTAACGGGGATGAGCGTGCCTTAACGCCTAAGCAATTGCAAATCAGTAAGCAAAAGGAACAGTTGCCGCCTCAACCTCAGGAGTTATTCATCGAGTTTACCCGCCCGATTTATGACCAACTGACTGCGAAGTTGCGGGAGTTTTATAAGAATTACTAAGCGCCACTAAGGCACGAAATCATAAAGCAAATAATCACTTTCTGTGGTTCGCAGATCCAAAAACTTTGTGCCTTTGAGTCTTGGTGGCCTTTGCATTACTTAAATCTTTTTGCCAGCCTTTACCTTTATTTCAGAACCCTCTGCCAGAAATACCGAAACCGGCTTTTCCGTTGAGAGAAATGAAAATCCGGATCCGTATACTTTTCCGAAATCAACATCAATTGAATAGTTCCGGGTTGGATAGATTTCCCACCGTGGATGCTCCACCTGGTATTCGGAGGTTTTATGGGTATTGATTTTGGTATAGCCCCAGTAATGTTCGGTAATGAATTCCGCTTCACTTCCGGTCTTCAGCGGAATGGCTTTTGAATCCGCTTCAACTGAAAACGTATGCCACAATGATTTCTTCCAGCGGTATTCAACTTTTAACGTATTAGCTTCAGTTTTCCAGGTGTGTTGCATGGGCATGGTTTCGTAGTGTTCGCCATACAACGTATTGGCTACCAAGGTTAGCGCGGCCCGTGGCACAATCTCTTTGATAAACACCACTCCGCGTTTCCACTCACCGGCATCCTGATAACGCACATAAAAGCGCAGGTTTACTTCTTCAAAATTGACATGAAACGGAACCTTGATTCCCAACACGCGGGTATTTAAAAACATGAATCCCACCAAACTCACGTAGCAGGTGTTGTTCCAAAAATCCAGTTCTGTTTTAGCGGGCACAAAAGGCAACAGCAACTCGGATTTAACCGCATAGTTGGCCATCGCCAGTTTGCGCCATTCGGCTTGGAGGAAGGTTTTGGTTTCGGACATTGTGGAGAAGAAATGTAAGATTCAATTATGCCGCTACATGAGAGGTGAAACTTTTTTATTGTGTCCTTGTATCAATTTTACTCCGTATTATGATAACGTCTGCTTTTTAAGTTTTTCTTTTTCAACCCTTTCCTAGTTGGAATATCATCAGAAAAAGCAATAGTGAAGTAACTACAATAAATATTGTCAGTCCATTTACAAACTTAAGTTTCAAATTATCATTCGGAACTCTTTCCTTAAGTACTTCTACTATTTTGTCAAAGTTTAAGTACTGACTTTTTCCCAATGTCAATTGTCTACCATTGGGAAGTTCGATAAGAATAAGTTTCGTAGTCCAACTATAATACGCAAATTTCAAGTCCTTATAGTCAAAACTTCTTTTTGAAAGCCCTAAGAGATATTTGATCTCTAACGTGTCATTGTGAATTACATAGCCCCTGGTGTGTCGTTCTAGCATCAGCAGAAGAAAAAAGATGGTGAAAGTCAAAATAATTATCTGAACAACTGTTGTCAAGTCGGTAAGATTCGATAAGTTATTAATTACGATGTTATAAACAGTATTAAGCATTTTAATAGGTAGTATAGTCAATACAAATACAAACGGCCATGTCCATATTGTAAATTTTGATTTGATCATATGCCCTGTAAAGAGAAAAAATGTGCATTAACAACAAAGTCGTTTTCCGCAAATTTACAATAATGTTGTTTCCTAGAGCGATGGGCAACATACCCTGATTTTACAATAATGTCGTTTCCCAGTTAAACACGCGTTTTCGACCAATTTAGTGATATTCTAAATTTACTTAAGAAGCTAGCTTCGGCTCGGTTAGAAGGGCGATTAGGTCTTTAACCTTTTGAGAGACAGGATACTTCATCCCTGCCTTTCTCATAACCTTGTAAGGTGAAGTAGTTTCGACTTAATCTGACAGTTGGGTTAACTTAGAAGTGCAAACAATCAAGTTAAACCCTTTAAACTGTCAGAAAATGAGAACAGAAACGAAGTTAATCAAAACGAAATTAGGTCTTATCAATTTAGCTGAACATTTGGGTAATGTCAGCCAGGCATGTCGGATGATGGGTTACTCCCGCGACAGCTTCTACAGAATCAAAGAGCTTTATGATACAGGTGGTGAACTGGCTTTGAAAGAGGTCAGTCGCAGGAAAGCTATTCCAAAGAATCGTGTCGAGCCAGAAGTTGAGCAAGCCGTTGTCCGGATGGCTATCGATCAACCCGCTCTAGGGCAGGTGCGCGTGGCCAATGAACTTCGCAAGCGCGGTGTATTTGTGTCTCCTGCTGGCGTGCGCTGCGTTTGGCAGCGCCACGACATGGAGACTTTCGCTAAACGGCTAGCTGCGCTTGAAGCAAAGGTTGCTCAGGAAGGAATCATTCTCACCGAAGCACAAATGATCGCCATGGAGCGTAAGCGAGAAAAACGCGAAGCCCTCGGAGAGATTGAGACTGAACATCCGGGCTATCTTGGCGCACAGGATACTTACTACGTTGGCAATATCAAAGGGGTAGGCAGAATCTATCAGCAGACCTTCATTGATACGTATTCGAAAGTTGCTTTTGCCAAGCTGTATGATCGTAAGAACGCTATCACCGCAGCAGATATGGTAAACGACAAAGTCGTTCCATTCTTCGAGGAGCAGGAAATTCCATTGCTGCGTGTCCTTACCGATCGTGGCACCGAATATTGCGGAAAAGCAGAGTATCATGAATATGAGCTCTATCTACGAATCGAAAACATCGAACACTCAAAAACGAAGGTAAAAAGTCCTCAGAGCAACGGAATCTGCGAACGCTTCCATCGGACCATCCAGGATGAATTCTATGCGGTGGCCTTCCGGAAAAAGTTGTATCAGTCACTGGAAGAACTTCAGGCAGATCTTGATGTGTGGATCAAAGAATACAACGAGCAAAGAACGCACTCAGGAAAGTATTGCTTTGGAAGAACTCCCTGGGAAACGTTCCTGGCTTCCAAAGAGCTTGCTATCCAGAAGATGGTTGATCAAAATTATGAATCAGCATGATCACTCGTCCGCATTGCTTCCTCATAGGCCGCAAACAGCCGCAAGCGGAAAAGAAGTCAAGGGTGGCTTTGGCTGTGTGTAGGATTTTGCGCGGCCACTCGCGCAGCCCTTGACTTCTTTGGAGCGGTGGCTACCTTTGCCTTTGAGGAAGGAATGCCTACCTGACTGTCAGATCAAGTCTTAGCTATTACATGTAAGGTGATGGTTGATCTGCAACAGATAGAATATCTTTTACTGATGCCATTATTCTGTTAATTTGATGCTGCTCACTTGACTCCGAAATAGATTTTAACAGATTTAATGTTTTGGGCAAATGCGACTGTTTCTCAGGTGAAAGATAATTGACACGTTTTATGATATGTGATAATAAACTTTTTGTAATACGCCCTTTATAGTTGTTTAGCTTTAACCATTGAACATGCTTTTTTATTTCATCAACTGTTCTTTCATCGATCTCTTTCCAGTTTAATCGGAGTTCACCGGTAGTATGTTTTTTAATTGTATGTAACTTGTTCGATACCTTAAACCAATCGGAATCATTTTTCAATAGCCATTTATAGAGTTTTATATCCTTTTGTTTTGCCTTTTCAACAGATTTTTGAGTGGATATAAGATTGATCCATTCCTTTCGTTTTTGACTAAGCGTAGTTTTTTTCGATTTAGTTTCACTTGTTAGTAATAGACTTTTTTGTTTCTTGATTTGTTTGAAATTGACCCTTAGATCAGAAGAAATTTTATAAAGTGAGTGCCCCTTATCAAGTAATTCTTTTAGCTTGGTTCTCCAAAGCTTTCCATAGTCCTTGACCCTAATACTATCCACGATTTTATTGTTTTTATTGATGTGACTGATTTGGTATACCATTCCACAGGAGCACGCTAAGATTCCAGTCATTTTCTTCAATCTCCAGTTATATTTTATTATAATTGAATCAATCACTTTTTGTCCAAAATGCGCTGAAGTGGCATTTATGCAAACCCATGGACCTTTCCCGAAGGGAGGTGCAATAATTTGCTTTGGTGTCTCACTCAAGAAGTTATAGAGTAACAGATGCCTGACTGGATGATTATAGTTTTTCGGTTTTGAAATCATGATCTTAATCCAATTCAAGTTCATCTGGTTTTCAGTGAGTACGCGTTGCAAAGCGCTCTTGGAATAAAATTGGATGAATGATTGGGAGAGCTTTACATGATCTATTCTTCCATATTTTTCATATGGAGTATTATATAATAACCCTTTATAGTAAAATTTGGAATAATCGATCAGAGTTTCCTTTAAAATCGGTAGTGCTAAAATATTATTGATTTTGAGTAACCTATTGTCTGTTACTGTTACCACTTCCAAAGTGAGGTCATCTATAAATTCATTTATGTCGGTAATAGCTTTCTCATTAATTAAGGTAGGATGAATTTGATGTAAAATCGTGTTGTGGAATGGACATATAAACAACCCCGGAATCTGATGGATTCTATGTATATAGGTTTCGCCAAATGCTTCTATGTCTTGAGATATACATACTGGACAATAGTTAATTATTTTATGGTTTCTGATTATTGAATAATCTTTAGGCTTGTAATTTTGCACAATGTTTGACGATGAAATCATCAAGTTCAGTACTTTCACCCGTTTTTCACCCGATAAGAAAGGTTTATAGTACGGATAGAGTGTATGATTGTATACGAGTTCTTCCGGTGAGTTTATTCCTCTAACTATCAATCTCTGCACCAATTTGCTTATGCCCGAGGGTAGGTCAAAAGCTAGTCGCGTATTCGTCCTGCCCAGATAAGTGGAGGAATAAGTAATCCCGGAAAGCAACAGACGACTTCTGTGCCTTCCGAGAATACTGAAGAGGACTTCGTCTTTGTAGGGGACTATGCTTGTCATCATATTATCTCAACCATTCCCAAGCTCATCTTTTAATTTTGTAATTAACCCTCTTGATTTAAGTTCTTTGTAATTTTCTTCTGCCGATTTTTTTACACCGTTTTTTGCTGGAAATTTCTTCTTTGGTTTCGGTAATGCAGATCGTGACTTAGAGTTTCGCTTTGGCAGGTCTAATGCCCTTAAAGTGGCAGCAGCTATCTTTTTCTTGTCAGCATACGGGATATCTTCAGAGAATATTCCTTTTGCAAGTTCTTCGGGTGTTTCCGCATTTTCAATTAACTTATTGACCCGAATAATTGTTTGCATAGAAAGATCAGCGTAGTATTTAAGCTCTTCCGGATTATTCCTTTCAAGAGCCCTTATTCCCTTTTCAGTTAGCAGCATCTCTTCACCCTCCTTTTGGATTATCTCTTTGGTTATTTTTTCTACACCCCTTTCAATTGCTGTAACCTGACAATTATGGTGTAAAGCCACAACTTGTGAGATAATCCCTTGTGTATATTTGAAATATAAATTGATTATTTCAGCAGTTAGCGGTCCATTTTTTCGTACGACAGTTCTTTTCCAGATGGATTTCATTAAATTCTTCCAGTCAGCGTCATTCTCGTATTTTTCAAGAAAGAATGATTTTATTCCCTGGCTCCGTCTGGCTATTTGAAAATTCTCAGCTAATAACGTATAGGCTTCTGGGGTGCCCACAAGAACTATCGGTATGTTAATTGTATTACTTAGATTTTTCAGAAAAGCAATAATTTGACCCCTTGATTTAAAAGGAACATTCGTTAAGTGATTGATCTCATCAATAACCCAAACCCCAACACAATGAAGATGGCATAAATTGGCAACAATAGCCGTTAGTGACTCCGTAGTATATTTTTTTGATGCGATATAAATTTTATGGTAGGATGTACCAATTAGTTCATCTATTCCAACAATAAACTTATTGAGGATGTCTTTAAGTGAGCCTGTATCTACACAGTTTGTGATAATGAATTGAAGCTGAGTGGTATTCTCTAATTTGCAAATCTGCTTGAAGCCAGTATGGAGTACCCGTTTAACCAGACTTGACTTACCAATTCCGGAAATGCCCAGAATTGAAAAGCCATTGACGGTATTATTAAGAGTTTGATTGGGGCTTACCTTCGTCTTTTTTGCTTCTTTGTACCATTCTCTTATCTCAATTAAAGTTGGGATAAATGCTTCAGTAGGTCTGGCCCTATAGGAAGATCGTATTACATTATAAAAGGCGTCATAGATCAGCGCGCACACAAATTTTACATAGTACCAATCTTGTAGAAAATCAGCAAGACGGTCTTTGCGCTCTTCATTGCTTTTAGACCTATACTGAGCAAGGTCATATTTGGACGCCATTGCCTTAAGAAATGATTCATGATCCTTTCTTTTTCCCAGGTTATTAAGTGCTGGATTTTCTGATTCTTTTTTCATTGGATTAGTCATTTAAGTTTTCAATTAATTTAGCGAGCGGGAGTTGTTTGTTTAATCTTTGCTTTTTACGTAAAGCGTCAACTTTGTCTTTTGACTGCCCCAAAACTGCTGGATTTGGAATATACTCGTGCACTTCAATTTCTTTCTCAATAGCCCTGGCGAGTTTCGTATTTTTTAAATTGGGATCTTTATGTTCAAATTGTGGAACCAAAATGGATGATTCCAAATAATCATCATTTCTTTCTTTAATTAATTCTTCCCGTTCAATTCCTTCTGCATCAATGACCTTGTAATCTTCCAGCGTATATACGGCCTCCCATTCATTCAAAAACTGCGGATCATGTTTTCCACGGAGACGAAGTGGGGCTAATCGATTATCAAGCACCCAATAAATTTGTCTGTAATTTCTTGGGTCATATACTATTTCAATTGGTCGTTTTTTGTTTGCCAAAATCAATTGTTCCATTATAGAGTGATCTGTTTCATTTTGGGGGACATAGTGATAACCATTTAGTTTAATGCCCTTTCTATTAGGGGTAATTTGCTTTCTTTCCATTAGATTTAACCATAGCTTCTTTTCATTACAATAACGTTCCTGAAAGTTTGTATTATCCTGACACCATTGGTGAATTTTCATTGGGATTTTCTCCACCTTATCTTGTATCATTTCCATACTCAATGAATGATCTTTTAGGACGTGATGGTTGTTTAGCTCATCCTCTACCATGAAGCAAACCTGACTAAGTTGCAAGAAAGTGAAGCAGGCTTCTTCATTGCTGTTTGATTCCTTATTAATCTGCCCCTTTCCAATAAACAAGGATTTTAATCTGTCATGTATCATTCTTATTGCACGTTCTACATCACCTTTAAATGCCGGGTTATATGCGGTTGTATTTCCAATTGTCATATCAAATGCTTTGGCAATCTGATCGGATTTAGGACCTAGTATTTCTTGACGATCAGCTACCAGATATTCACATAACGAATGACATGACTTACCAATAGGAAAATCTTCTAAGCCAAGTTGCTTTTGAAGAATATGCCTGGGTAGAAATGCATGAAAGAGTGCCTGGCAAGCGCTGATATATGATGGGTTATGAAGGGTAACAAAGACGAAGTATGCCTTGGTAAAGACGTCACGAATTATATAGAAATATGCACGACCAATGAATCTGCCGTCAACGGATGATACAATTTTTATATCCGATGGAGACGGGTCAATCTGATAAATTTGGCAGGGCCCTGTTACCAGATCCAGTGACTTTCCCGTAAGCATCCTTAAATCATTGTTATAGCATTTCTCCTTATGCCTTATTATTGCCTTTTCCTTGTTGGTTAAATCTTTTGTTCCATGATACCAAAATGAATGTGGCTTAAGCCTGACATAAGACTTCTTATTCTTAGCCACAATCTTCCTATTAAAATGCCTCGTAGCATCTCGCAAGGTCATTCCTTTACCTATAAGTTCTTTGTATTGTGCCTTTACTGCTTTACGCTGCTTATCGTTGATACTGGACTTTCTTTCTTTTCCCGGGGCTCCACAATTTTCATAATAGGGCAATAATGCGTTGGCATTTAATGCATGTTTCCAATATTTACGTAGCCAAGTGTATACAGACGGTCTGCTTACCCCATGCTTGCGCATTGTTGTTTTAACTAAGATATTACGTAAGACAGGATCAAGTATGTCTTCTGTGGCAGCGATGTCTTTAATTGCATTCCATGCTTTTTCTCTTAATTCCTTTTCTTTTATGGATAATTGATTTTCTTCCAGATTAATATCATAGGGATCCTCATCGAGAATAAGTATGGATTTAACCTTAATCTTTTGAACAATGCTATCAATTTCAAATAACATTGGAAAACATTTTTCGCTTGCTGTGCAATCATATAGATAGAGCTTTTTTTCAACATTATTAATCAAAATTACCCGGTGAATTTCTTCCGAATCAATAAATCGAAAAAGCATATTTTGACCAATGTTCATAACTCCTTAATTTCTTCTTCAGTCAAGACAATCCATTTTATCCCCCTTTTCTTCCAGTAGGCCTGCTCGATTTCGAATTTTTCAAGTGTCCGGTTGTTCATTTTATTTCGTGGCTTAACCGAAATCGCTAACTGCGAGCTTTCCAGGATCACAAAAAAGTCAGTAGTCATAATGACTTGCTCACCTTGATATGCTGGATGATTGATTTCCAGGTCATGAGCAATTCCATAGGTTAGATCAGGATCGAGTTTGTATTGCTCTTTTATATCGTGAACTTTGGGATGCCTGTCCAGATATTCAAATACTCTCAATTCAAGCGTTGACAGCATGTGATGTACCCGATTGGTTTTCTTACTAAAGGCCCGCCATGAAATGCCTTTTGAGGAAATTTCATGAACGCGTATCCAAGGTTTATGATTCGCTAAGTCTCCCTCACTTCTTTTTTCCTTGAAGCGAGTTTTGTTTGAGGTGCGATTTTTCATTTTATAATGACATTACCTTATTGAGATACGGAAAAGATTCACACAAGATCGACAACATACTATTCGAATCACTGCTGATGTCACTCGCACCACTCATGGAGGAGTTGATTTTCACTTTATAATTCTTAACAGGGCCTCGGCATTTAAGAGTATATATGCTTGCTCTTGTTTTGAGTAGCAGAGTGCTTTTTATCTTTTTGCCTAGGCGGTTTGGTTTACCGACATCTGAGTTATATTGAGCTACAACGCCAAGAATGTTGTTGTAAGCGGCAGCATAATTGAGTTTAGTGCTTACAATTTTTTTGATTTTGTTTGCCAACGATCTTATTGACCTGGAAGGTGTCAATGGGATTTGTGCGGAGCTCACACGAGGAAGCGCATCAATATATATCCATGGAGGTAAGGGTGATCCCCATCCTTTTGCCGGCTGAATGAAAAAATCATCACCCGCATGTTTCAAAGTGAACCCGAGTATGTACCACTTGGTCATAACAATGTTGACTACATATGCATGATTCACAATTGTGATGGTTCGGGAAACATTGTAGGTCATTGAATTAGCCCGTTTTTGAGTGGAATTGGTTTTTGGGGAGGCGGGGTTGAAATCTTTCATTTTGTCAAATTTTAAATGGTTAACTTTGTAAGACCAAAACAAAACACATATAAAACTACCAAAAGTTACTAATAACTTTATTAAATGTTACCAAATATATTTTGCTAACCTTTGATTTTGAACATTTTTGATAGTTTTGGAAGGGGACAGCTTATGATTGGTGATAAAATTCGGTCATTTCGGTTAGCCAAAAACTTAACCATACGAGAGCTCGCTGATAAAGTGGGGGTTTCTCATGTGATGATTACAAGTTATGAGAATGGCAGGGCTAACCCCCGCCCAAAGGTTCTACAACGTATTGCGGATATATTCGGAGTTAGTAAGGAAGACTTCACAAATTCTGAACCGCAAGCTTTAATTGCTAAAGAAAATGATCTCTCAAAGTTTGATAAACTTTGCTCGGAGTGTAAATCATTAGATCCAGTTACATTTTCAGGATTAGTAATAATTATGGAGAAGCTAGTTGATAGACAGAAGACTATTGAATTTTTTCGGAATAGAGAAAGTGATTAATTGATTTGGATTATTTCATTCCTATTAGAATTATAAGAGAAATCAATTAGTTTCTAAAAGTGATTACATTCGGTAAATGTATAAACCCGAGTATATATCCATTTAACTGCTTCTAAACTTACAGACCACCTCAGCTGTAATCACCTCACCGTACTCAATCGGCTTGTCGCCCAGGGCGAGCTAAAAAAAAACCACCTGGTGGGATCCCTCATTAGATGTTCTCACTCAATAGGGCAAAACGGGTATGGGTTTGAGGGTATTCTTCCTAATATTCTTCATTCAGACCATTTGAGATTCAAAGCCCACTTTGTGTGCTCTCCAATTTTATAAAGTGTCTTAGTCTTTCGACTATCATAACCCAACGATTGAATGAGAGAAGCGTCTGCCCATTTCACATAATCCGTGTCTCCTTTTTGATATAATTCTTCGAGTTTCTTTTCTTGATCTGGGGTGGGGATAAAATCCAGAACGTCATACTGGAGTATCTCCCAACAATCCCAGTTTGACGCACGCTTCAGGGGAGTAATAATTGATTTTCTAAAATGATAATTAATATAGGGAAACGCCTTTTGATCCAAAAGCTTACCCTTACCCTCGATTAGCTCTTCATAGAATTCGCGCCAGTGGGAAATTTCCCTATCCTTTGCACTATTAAACCAGTCGATAAATTTGATGGCATTTTTTGCAGGAACGAAGACAGCAAGATCATCTTTCTTTAGTCCGCTTGTAGGCATCTTTATGTCATCAATAGCATCAAAGTCATTTAAAACTTTTTGTGTCAGTGCCAATCTTTTGTACTTACCACCAACATGTTGGTAGTGGTCCCAGTTTGAGTTCTTCACAAGTAGGTACTTGTCATTTACTTTTATTCGGTAAAGGTACGACATCGAGAATCGGACATGGTCGCCCCATAAACCCAACCACCAGCACGTTATTGCCAACCAGATGCGATTGCGATTCGCGTATCCATCATATGCTAGCTCGACCGTAAATAGCAACACAAACATTGCTAACCCAGTCCCTACAAATTCCGGACGCAGCTCGTCACTCATGAAATATTTCCCGACTATGATCAGGAGCGATGCGGCAATTATTTGTAACAGATATTTCATATGATTTTGGGGCTAGGTTTCACTTGAGATATCGTTTCTTTCAGGATTTTAAATGTAAGCTCCTCTTTAGGAAAGCATTTAGCAATCGCTTCCGGAAGTATTCTTAATCGAATATCCGAAAAGGAGTAACTGATGTCATTATTTTTCTCGGGCCCTGTCAGATCCGCCAATTCCTTTAGCTCTCTTTCATTTAGTGAAACCCCCTCAAGACTTTTTGCAAAGAGTTCCATCCTTTCTTCGAATGACGGTCTTTGAAATTCTAGTACAACAGCAGCACGCCTTACAATTGCCTCATCTATGAAATGAAGTCTGTTGGTTGACATAAAGACAACAGCTCTACCTTTTAAGTCCCTTATCTCGTCAATTTTTTGAATCAATGTATTGACAGCTGCCTTTTCCTCCTGGTGCATTTGCATGGTGGAGCGCGTAGTGGCAATAGCATCAGCTTCGTCAATGAAAAGGAATGCCAGTCTTTTTTTGCCCGCTTCAGTTTTCAGTTTGTCGAACGCATCGTTCACTAAGTTACCCATCTGACCGTGTAATCCTTCGCCTCGAACCCTTGTACTCAGTTTAAGGAAGAAACCTTCCTTCCCTAACTCTCTCACCATCCTGTCAGCGATGGCTTCTGCAGATACGGTTTTTCCTGTACCCGCGTCCCCCGCCAAGATTATCAGCGGATGTCGGTCAATCAATTGACTTATAACCGGTAATTCAGTTTTATAAAAATGCTTGCTCCATTTAACCAAGCCCTCCTGATCAAGGAGTAATTTAAGGTTACCATGTATACGTTGGAATTTGGTTTCAAATCCAATCAGATGAGCAGCTCTATCCCTCACCGCGTTACTAGGTAATTCTATTGTACTGTCAAAAATTGTAGTTGCCATTACTTGAAGTTGTCTTTTTTCAATTCGTAACCATTGCTGCCATACACTTGGGCTCCAGTCTTTGATAAATGGGAATAAGAGTTGTCGATTGTGGAAGGGCCCCAATTCCGTCTAAAGCCTTTATCCTGTTCGAACTTTGACTGTTGTTCCTTCGAAAGGCCATCCCAAGCTTTATTGTTCTTGACGATCACAGTTAAATATGTACTTGCCACATTTGGCCAATCATTGCTTCCAGCCCTATCACTTTGTACAGCTTTTCCTTTTTCGTCCACAGTATATCGTGCCGCTCGTATTGGCTTATTACTCAGGTCAAGTAAAGTTATATCTACATAGTCAAGGTACTTCGATTCGGCCCAGGCCATGATGTCGTGTAATGTATCCTCAACGTCTTTTCCTGACAGCTTCTCAGTGCGCGCTGCGATCATTCGAAAGTCTGCACTAAAACCTTCGAATGTTTTTCGAATATCAACTACGGTATAGGTTGATGTACTGGTATAGGTGTTATACATATTATTCTAATGGTTCAATGTTAAATGATGATCCAAATACCCGCTTCCACTCGTCAATTGTTTCACCCTCGAAGTTTTTTGATTGTGCGATACAAAGTGACTCAAAGGCATCATTGGCTTCTGTTATCACTTCCTTCCAAGTTTCCTCATCCAACTTCTTAGCTGAATTGTTTTCGTTATTGGTGGGGTCAGCGACAAAAATTGGCGTGCTGAACACAGGCACTTTCCCAATTGCATCCTTAAATGAAATAATCGGAAAATTGGGATCGCTTAAGAACTTGAAGAATCGAATCAATCCATCTTCTATGTTTTCAGAGCAACCTTTAGTCTGTTCTAAATGGGAAACGATGAGTTCGATCGTGAATGAAGAAATTCCAGCTTCATCGTCCACTGGCTTAAGTTCCTTATAATTCCGCCACCACTTTGCAGCTCGGACGATAGCCGTAAAAGAAGGGTTCTGCGTTCTTCTGTCGTCAGCGAAACTCAATTGCTTTGTGACACTGGTGACATACTTTTTTCCGCCTCCGCCACGCTGAGGCTGTACAACATATTCCTTAGGTGTCGGTAGGGGTACTACCGGTACGATGTCGACTTCCAGACCTGAACCAGTGAATTTGATCTTAATTGATTTGGTATTACCCTCTGCATCCACATCGCGGTTGATGTCCTTGGTCGGATAAATTTCACTAAGATACTCCACGACAAAGTCGTGGAGTTTTTTTAGGTCATTCTGTAAATTTTCGTCTCCCTCAACATAAAGAACAAGGTCCACATCGATTGGGTGTTCTCCCGTTGGCCGTAAGATTGTGCGTTTTTTCCAAGACCCGGCTATGATAAACCTAGTAACTTTGAGACCGGTCCTCTTGTCATTCTTGATCTTTTCCTCAAGCTTTTCCCTCAGATTATTAATCTGATCTCGGTATTTGGGCATATTGTCTCTCCTCAGCTTGATCCGAGTTATGAAATTCTGCAATTGTCCATTTGTAAGCCGCATATAGAACTATGTTATTCTGAATATTCAAAATAACTCAGCAAGTGTGACATCTAATGTCAACCTTTAAGACCTGTTATTGAAATAGGGAGATTTGCCCAAAAAGCGAGGTTTTAGGAAAAAAAATCTGGTCAGAGTGGGAGCCTTACGCTACCTGGACACTCTGATTTATGCGGTCAATCAACTGTAATAGCTCCTTCCGCTCCTGGTCGGAGAAGTTATCAAGACCCTTACCATCATCAACAAATGGCGACTCGTACAGCATGTCCTTTTCAACAATACCGTTTGAGACGTAGGAATTAATCAAGAGTTCAAGGACTGAAAACTGTTCGGTTGTGGCATTATGCGCCTTAGCAAAACTGTTGAAGATTGCGTTTGCTGCTTCCTGGTCAAGGCCCAACGAACGCCTTATCAATTCAGTTAATGGCTTACCATCCAACGCCTTTAAGTAAGCTTCTCGGTCTTGTATTCTACTTTCTGAGAAAAATATGTCATTAAGTCTGTTTGCCTCTTCTACCGTTATAGGTTGAGCAGTTCTTATTTTCTGCACAACGAGATCATTCTTGTGCTGATGGATAAGGTTTTCCATTCGCCTTAGGTAGTCAGCTGAAGTAAAGCTTGCGTATGTAGATGCTCCCTCTTCCGCCATGGTTCCGGTGAATGTATCTGTGAGGTTGGTGTAAATGGTGCGCTTCTCATCTTTATCAACAAATCGAATCAGGTCACGTAGCTCAGTACGAACCTTTTCAAGTTCAGGTAATGATACGCTACTCCAATATTCTTCCCGCATCAAAGAACGAATCAGAGTTTCCTTTGCTTTAATAGCTTCAACAGTCCTTTTTTTGAACAGACCTTCTGCTATTCGCCTAATACGTGTTGCACTCAATACTTCTCCAGGATCCTTCCTAAGACGTTGCTCTTGCAGACTCATTATGTTAATATCAAAACGCAAAGCATCTTCTTCAATTTCTTCATCGTTCTGAAAACGGATCAATGGACTTATGTGCTCTATAATTTCCCTAACAGCAGGCTTACCAAGTGCATACCAATTTTCGAAGCTCTTATATTTCTCTACGTAAGGAAGCTCTGCCTTAACTAAATAGCTCCTCGTATCAAGTAACTGTACTTCTTTATGCAATTCATCAAGCATTTTGGTACCAAGCTCATGTAACGAGTTGTCATCTTGCTCGGCTAATGCGCGACCAAGTTTTAGACGCATATTAAAATAGCGTTCACTTAACATCTGGTTTCGACTACTACTATCTATTTCTGGGTTTTCATCAAAGAATTCAAAATTCCGACACCAGTCGAAAACGAGGAAGTATTCCTTATCGAACCCGGGACCGAAGAGATCTTTTACCGGCCGTGTTCCACGACCAAGCATTTGCCAGAACTTTGTATAGGATCGAACCGGTTTACAGAATACCAGGTTCACGATTTCTGGAATATTTACTCCGGTCTCAAGCAAGTCTTCCGTAATGGCTATCTGTGGCAGTTTTTCGGCTGTTCTGAAATCATCATACTTTGACTTATCCTTTCCATCGATCACCCTAAGAAGTTTTCCACCGTGCTCAGGATAAAGCTCATCAAACACGGTTTCAACAAACTTAGCATGATCGTGCTTGCTTACAAAAATGATTGTTTTACCAATTCGTTCACCTCCTGCTACGCGTAGGCCTTTTTCCATAAGCTTTTCAAGAATCATGCGAACCGTATCTTTATTCATGATCCATTGGTGAACCTGAGAAGCTGCTACTGCATCGGGGATTTCTCCTGTATCTGGGTCGGCAAACTTGACTTCGTATTCAGCCTTCTCTTCATCGTTCTTCAGGTCTTTGTAGGTGATGCCTTCTGAATAAAACTTGGTCTGAACAGGTACTTTCTTAAATGGCTTCAGCACGCCAAGGGCAACTCCTTCTTCAAGTTCGAATGAATAAGTCGGGTCCTTATCCTCTAAGCCGAATATCTTATACGTGTTCCGGTCTTTGTCCTTCTTCGGTGTTGCCGTGAGCCCGACTTTGAAGCCATCGAAGTAATAGAAGATCGCCTTGTACTTGTTATACACACTTCGATGGATTTCATCAAAAATGATCAGGTCGAAAACACCGGGGCCAATGGTTCTGCTTCCATCATCTTCGCGGGCATTATCGATCAGGTTGTGAAGCGTTTGATAGGTTGAAAACACGATACGACTCCGTAATGGATCTTTGTCATCGCGCAAGTCGCTCAATGAATAATCTACAAGATATTGATTGAAGTCGCCTTTGGCTTGGGTAACGAGAAAATCCCGGTCAGCAATAAAGAGCACGTTCTTGATCCAGTGGGCTTTGCTGAGGAAATCGACCAATGCCGCAGCTGTGCGTGTTTTACCCGATCCCGTTGCCATCACCAAAAGAGCAGCACGAAGTTTTTCTGTGGTAAAAGCTTCTGCAACACTTTCGAGCGCTTTAGTCTGATAAAGGCGGTCGATGATGTTGTTGTTGATGTTGGAGATAAGTAATGGCTTTCGTTCTCTTCGACTGATGAGTCGTTCGAGCTCGCCTTTCCGGTAGAAGCCATTGACTGGTCGTTGAATGTAGCCTGTTGCGGGGTGATCATCCCACAACCAAATCGTTAACCCGTTGGTGTAGAAAATGATAGGACGTTGTGCGAATTGTTGTTCGAGCTCATTGGCATAACCTTCGGCCTGGCCGCGACCCACTTTCGCATCGTGCATGGTTCGCTTCGCCTCGACCACGGCAAGCGGTTTACCATCATTTCCCCAAAGCACATAGTCTGCGCGTTTGCCGCTGGGAAGCAGATACTCCTGCACATTCGGTGCATTGAGATCCCAGCCTGCATCCATCAGTGCAAGGTCAATATAATCTTTGCGTGTTTGCTTTTCATCGATGGCCAGTACATGCGGCTTGCCTGTGGATGATTGCTTCTTAAGCTCTTCATTGCTCTTCTGCTTTTTAAGGTTCTCGAGATCGAGAGACGCCACCCTTGCGAGATCGACTGCAGGCGCAGCCTTTACGAAGCACAGGTCGAACGCGTTTACCTGAGTTCCGGAAGGTCCTGCGTAGCGATAATAAAACCAAGTGGCTACGTTGTGAAGATTGCGGAGAATTACTTTGGCCTTATCGGGTTTTGATTTACCTGCGCTCTGGCGCGGATCGAAGGCATGGTCTAAATGAACGGTGTCATTACCCGCGTTGAGCACCAGCTCTGCGCTTTGCAGCACACCAGTGTTGTGACGTTTCTCATATTCATCCCTTACCACAAGCTGGGCAAGCTGTGTGTGAGTTAGAAACTGTGGATTAAAAAGCAATACCCCGAGCGTATGTTTTGCCTTTTCATCCTTTAAAGTTGGATACGGAAGGCTTTCGATGTTGTAGATGGACTTGACAATTCCCTCCAGGCTTTTGCGCGACAGCATGAGCGACACTTCCGGCTGAGTGAGCGCAGCGTTTTCTGCATCATTGCAAAGCTCGTATAAACCCGGAAAATCCGGTTGCAGGAAAGAGAAGTTAGAGGCCATCTTTTAGCTGGGGGTTGCTATTGCTACATCTTACTAAAGTTAAATGTTTACGATTCTTTTACCAACTCCCCTTTAAAGGCTTTTTGGAGTAGACCTTGGAATAAAAAATCGGATTGCTTATATGATTTAAGTACAATTGAAGTAGACGATTCTATCTTCTCAATCTTTCGTTTGAATTCTGATTGTAGAGACATTGGTGGTAACGGAATCTCAAACAGATTAATTTTAGACAATGTAAATCTCTTAATTGCAGCTCCGGCCATGTAGTTCCGAATCAGATTCTCCTTTACTTTTTCATGATTCAGCCAACTTTTTAGGTAGTAATTATTCAAATTTTTCCCATCTGGCTTTATTAATGCTAAACTAGAGAGCATGCTGAATTCAAAATCATAATGATTTATCGCGGCAATTCCTGTCGTTGCTCCGTCCTTGATATATAAAACATCACCTTTTTCCGGACGGCATCGTGCAAAGATTTTTTGATGTTCTTCAAGTGAAACATACGTTGGATCTGAATAGAAATCTAGGCCTGAAAGCTTCAGGTGCTTTGCTGTTATATATGGTACTCCAGAATCCGAAGGAGGTGGAGAGAAGTGCGTACCGTCAGTGATTTGTACGCAGACTGAGCTGAGTTGTAGCCTATCCCAACCCTTCGCGTTCATTACCGGATCACCAAACATATCATGAAAAATGCTTTGCGCGAGTTTGTCGTAGTGCTCGAGCAATTGTTTGTCTTTCTGGCGGAGGCTATCGGCTTTGTCGAGAATGGCAGCAATCTTTTTCTGAATGGGTAAGGGAGGGAGAGGGATTTTTGTTTCCTTCAAATATTTGAAATGCCTATTGTACCCAGCATCCGGAAGCTTAATCGTTTGAAGAAAATAGTAAAGATATTTTGGATGCAACTCATCGACCGTTTCAAGCACCTTCACACCATCTGCACCAAGCACAAAAGGAAAATCGATATACTTTATCGTCTTAGTGTGATCACCAAAAATTACATACGGCTTTTTTACGTTGATTGTGTAGTCGTCTTCATTTACGAAGCCGGCAATCGTCTCCTTTCCCTGATCAACAACAGGTATCAAACCGACCTTCTGATATTCTGAAGTTTGGTATTTCTTTTTGCCTCCTGTGACATCCGTCACAAGTGAAGTAAAATCAATTGAACGATAACTCATTTCAATAACAACTCAAGTTCCGACAATTCCTTATTGCGTTGTTCATCCAGTTTCCGAATAGCTTTAATAATATCCCTCGGCTTCTCATACTCAACCTCCACATGTTCAATCAGCCGGTATCGATTCATGCTTAAGTCGTAGTTGTTCTTTGCAAGCTCCTCCTTGTTAACGAAAAAACTCTCGGTGTTTCTTCCCTTCTCCGGTAGCTTCTCCACTTGCTTGTGATGGGCTTTCAAATTGCGCCAGGTATGGAGAATCCGTGGGAGGTCGGTACCTTTCACTTCAGCAGTTGCCTCCAATTGTTTGAAGTTTTCGAACTCCGGTGCCTGTGGCGTGCGTTTGTCATCGAGTGAATAACCATCGGCTCTCATCTCGCAGAACCACACATCCTTCGTTCCGCCTTTGCCTGATTTTTGGAAGATGAGAATCGCGGTACTGACTCCAGCGTAAGGCTTGAAGACACCACTTGGCATTGAGATGACCGCCTGCAGGTGATGGCGCTCGATCAACTCTTTTCTGATGTCAACATTGGCTTTATTGCTTCCAAACAACACACCATCGGGTACAATCACCGCAGCACGGCCACCGGGCTTCAATCCACGCAGCATAAGCGCAAGGAATAATAATTCGGTTTTCTTCGTCTTTACCGTTTTCGTCAGCTCGTTGTAGATCACATCTTCATCCAGGCTCCCTTTGAATGGTGGATTGGCAAGCATGAGCGTACACGACTCAAAAAATCCTGCATTGGCCTGGCTCAGCGCATCTACATCTTTTAGTTGCACGCCTTCAATACCGTGCAGCATCATGTTCATGGCACCAATGCGCAACATGGTTGGATCAAACTCCATGCCCATGAACATCTTGTTCTCGAAGTGCTTTTTGTTCTCAGTCTTCAGCAGTTCCTTCGGGTACTTCTCGCGGATGTATTCACTCGCAGTAACGAGGAAGCCACACGATCCCGCGCTCGGATCGCAGACAACATCATCAAGGGTAGGTTCCATCATCGCCACCATTAGCTTGATGATATGGCGCGGTGTGCGGAATTGTCCGTTTTGTCCCGCGCTCGCGATCTTGCTCAAGAGATACTCGTACACATCTCCTTTCGTATCGCGGTTGCTCATATCAATCTTATTAAGCAAATCCACGACTAAT
This sequence comes from Cyclobacteriaceae bacterium, assembly GCA_030584025.1. Lineage (NCBI taxonomy): Bacteria > Pseudomonadati > Bacteroidota > Cytophagia > Cytophagales > Cyclobacteriaceae > Cyclobacteriaceae bacterium. Next base: position 3,401,251 of record CP129487.1, on the reverse strand, counting down.
GAAAGTAAACGCGGTGTTGGAATCATGAAAGTAGCCCCTTTCATGTATCTACTGAATGTACTTTTCTGACTATTACCGAGTGAACGAATAAATGCGAACACACCTTCATCTTTCGTAAACAACTGGTACATGATCTCAGCATCCTTATCCTTGAACTTACTCCAACGAAGTTCATATTGCTTCTTCGTAAAAATTGGATCCTCAATAGGCTTGCCGAGATCGTTCGCTTTCTTCTCTTTTAAAGTCTGAATTTCATCAAGACGCTTGATAAAAAGCAAATAGGTAATTTGTTCCATTACAAGTAATGGGTTTGCTAACCCTCCAGACCAGAAGGTATCCCATACTTTATCAATTTGTGAGCGTAGTTCGCCAGTAATCATCTTAGTCTTAATCTTTAATAATGGAATTAAACCAATGGTAGCACCCAAAATGGGAATACACAAGTCCCAAGATCATATCGGCTGAGGGATAATCTCCGTTGTCATTCTCTGGCGTATGAGCTGCGTAAGTTGATGCGGTAAAGTATATGTTTTTAATTACGTTACTTATGTAACCTGGCAATTCCTTATTTGATCTGGCCTTTAAATCTACTCCAAAAAAATCCGTAATCGTAATGGTTCTATTCCCAAGTGTGGCTGCTTTTCCGCGAGGTGGATTCTCCCTGTTGATTTTTTCAATGTATGATTTGAGCTCAAACGGTGGATTGTAATAGTGGAGAGGAATTGTGTCAACGAGTGCTTCATTGAGTCTCCTTAAATTGTCAAGTGTACTTTTCTTCCAAAGGAAATCCTCATTACCATTGTTTAGATCATCAAGGACTTTAAGCAGAATTGTTTGATTCTCTCTTGAGAAATATCTCATTGAAAACCCAAAAACTGCAGGATAGCTATTTTTCAGTTTTTCGGAAGGCAGCTTTGCTACTTCAATTTTAAGAAACGCTATGACGTCCTCGAACTTAGTTTTTGACTTATCAAAAACCCTTAGAATTTGATCGTTTAATGAAGTAATTGGTTCTATTTCTGGATGAAAGCCTGTATATATAACAACTGGTACAAACCTTCCTTTTGCACGTTGTTCTCGCAACCAAGTTACCGCCTCTATTAAGTGCCGCTTATCTTCACCCTTTGAACTGTCTCGTAATTTCCCTTTGCCATCGATGATGACAGCATGATATTTGTTGAAGTTACTATCCAACTCTACTTGCGCATTCTCCCAGTCATCATAACAATTTAAATCACAGTTGAGCGCAGCACCAATCTCCCGACTGGATTGTCGAAACGCAGCATTGTCGTCACTAAGTAAAATTCGAATCATGTGCTAATTTTATAAGGTAAGCGAATTTTAAAAGCAATACCCGGAATAAACGCATGCGAAAGCATAGCTGTGGTACTTTGTTTTGAGTTAATATATAAAATAGTACCTTCTTGGAGTTCCTGAATTTCAAATGTTCCATCGTGTAGTTGAATAGCTCGATTCATCAAATATCCTCCAATTCCTGCGCCACGACTTGTGCCGGATTTGCCTCCAAAAGAAATAAAATTTTCAAAAGTAAATCCCTCAGGAAGTTTTTTGCCATTGTTCATCATGGTTATTTCTATCCAAAGTTCATCTTCGCTAATTGAAAATTCAAACAGTATCATTTTTCTGGATACAGCTTCTTCTGAAAAGCCATGTTTTACACTATTTAAAAGAAAGTTTTTCACAACTTTAGAAAATAGAGTTTTATCAAGCATTGCCACATAACGTTCTTTTCTTTCTCGTTCACTTCTTTCATAGAATACACTAACCCCGTTTAGCTGATCACTCATTTGATTTACCTGACTCTTGAAGTAATCTTTAAGTTCAACTCGTTCACGGTTTAAGTTTGATCTTTTAAGGTTTAGTAAGCTTTGCATGTCAACAAAAAGGTTGCCCATTTCTCGTAACACTGACTCTTGTTCAGTTACTATTTGGGCCAATGTTCGAGCATCTGGCAGATCAACGATCTTTTCATCCCATGAAACCGGGGTTCCTTCTGCATTTTTACGATTAACAAAAAGTTTTAATGAAGTAATGCCGCTATCAAGTAAAACTTGAAGGTTTGAAAATTCATGCTTTATAGCTGAAATGAGAGTTCCTTGAGTTTCCTCCTCTACTTGTTCACGATCAATTTTAGAAATACGATGAGATTGATCCTTGGCTCTATAAATTTTCAAAAGCTGCTTTTCCTGCTCATCAAGCGAAGGAACCTTCACTTTTAACTGAAGCAAGTCCTTTAGCTGTAGGAAGACTTGAGCAGACCCAGCTCTAATTTGATCTAATTGCTGATTAAAATAGGGCTGATTGAGTTGCAATACCAAGTACTCTTTACTTATTACTGATTCCTCTGGATAAAGTGCAATAATATTGGAACTGAAGGCAGCAGATGATATAGGTGTAGTAGCGGAGAATATAGTTGGTTTCAATTTGTTGCCGACTTTTGCTACTAGCACTGCACCATCCCATGCAAGTGCATTTGGCTTAACCAATGACATCTTACCCACATGAGTTGATATTTCATGAGCTGGCAATACAAAATCAATATCTGAGTCAGATAGGTCTTTAATAGTAATGAAAGGTATTCCTTCGCGAGAATCAAGGTACTTCTTACTAATAACGGCTCCAGTCGAATAAGTCTTTAAGACACTCTCAAGCGTTTGAAATCCAGGACCAAGTGAAATTTCATTTAGGTATCTGTTAGCATTCAAAAGAAGATCATTTTGAAGAACTCTATCAATATTAACAACAACCGTTTTGTCACTATCTCGATATGTACCTGCTGGCTCAGACACCGCGAATGGTACATTTGCAGATTCTCCAACATTTCCTAGTTCATCCTCACTAATCTGCTTGAAAATAATTCTTCCCCTTAGCTCTTCCGATTTGTTCTTATTAAGAATGAGCAGTGATGTATTAACCGCAGAATACGGCTTAAAACTTCCAGATGGGAATGAGTGTACGGCTTCTATCCAATCATTCAGAAGCAACATACGTTTTATCTCCTTGGAACTGTTATCATTTGTAAAAAGGAAACCATCCGGGATTAAAATGATAGCTTTTCCATATGGCTGAAGCAGGTGAAGAGCCAGCTGTATGTGAATATTCTCTCCTCTAGCACTTGATCTAAAAAAACTAGCTGGAAGTTTAGATAAATCATCGGGTGTATATCGAATCCCGAACGGGGGATGGGTGACAACATAACTAAATTGTCCGTGCTCGAGTGGAGTTCCTAGTAAATTAATGGAATTGCCTTGGCTATATACTACGTCACCCAAACCGTGAAGAATCAAATTCATCTTCCCCAGAATCACACTGACTCCATTGATGTCCTGGAGAACACTACCAGAGCCGCCACCGGACTTGAGTAGTTCAGTGGCCAAACCAGCATTTCCAGCGAAGGGATCACACAAAGTCTCACCTGGTTTAATTTTTATCAAGGATGAGATGTACTTGGAGATTAGCTCAGGAGTTGAAGATTCTCCAGTATCGCGGCCCCAGCCTGAAAATGAATTCAGAAAATAATTAAATGTCTTGCAAAATTCCTTATGAGAAATTGAATCCGGTGAAAAATCAAACAACGTAAGGTCACCAATAATTTGCTGCAGCGTGTCGCTGTTAAGGCTTCTGAAAGTAAAAGCTAACTCATCAGTGGCACCTGCAAAATCGATGTGTTTGGAGAGCCTCGTAACTGCATCCATTATATGAGACTTTAAATCCTCACCGAAGCCATTATTGAAGTGGGTACCAAAATAACTTTCACCTGCTTTTACTTCTGACGAGCGGAAATAAAACAATAAGAACCCAAGAACTAAATCAGGATTGGTAATGGATTTAGACCGCAGCTTATCTGCAATATGAAAGAGGAGATTGTTTAGGCTTGCACTTGACTTGCCATGTAGCATGATCTCATTACCCACTTTTTGAAACAAACCGGGATAATTGTTTACACGAGCAGATATCTGTCCAGCTGAAACATTTTCACCTGCCGCCTTCTTATACAGACCCCTTTCATTTATGATCTCCACAATTTCTTGGGCAGTCATCGGACTACCAAATTCTATCAAGACAAGTTCTATTGCTTCGTGCAGTGTCATTTCGTTTCTAAATACAATGCGAATTAAGGTTCTGTACGTGACATTTTAAGTCACTCTATTTGTATTGGGCCCTAGATTTTTCCAAAATCACCTTGACTTCATCTCTCAGATAAATTGGCTCAAGAACTTCTATCCCATCACCAAACCCAAGAATTGTGGCTTTGAGTTCGTAGTTGATCATTAGGTTAAGTTTTATTATCCAACTGCCATCTGTCTCTCTGCTAACTTCTTCCTGATCCTTGTGTATTGGTTTTGATTCAACGTGCTGTACTGAAACAGGATTGACCTTCAAAATTATGTCTTCAGGTTTCCCGTTATAATCAATTGAGACTCCAATAGCTTTATCAAAGAAGGTATCTGGATGAAATAAATCATTTACGATATATTCCTCCTTTGATACTTTGATCTTTTGAATACGATCTAACCCGAGAGTAAGTACCCTGTTTGATTTTTCGTCTCTCCCTATTAACCACCATCTATTACGATACTCTTTTAGCAAGTAGGGGTGAACTACAAATTCCTTTGGAGCTGGATGCTTATATGACTGATAGGTTACTTCAATAGCTGTTTGTTCACGAATCGCATCAAAAAGGTCGTTGAATTTATCAGCACCCTTGGCGCGAGTATGATTTTCAAACTGTACAATGGTTTGATTATCCGGCACATTGGTGTGTATTCGGTTTGCAAGCTTTCCTATTATTAAATCCAATTCATCCATCATTTGAAAGTTTTCAACTTTTCTTAAAATACTAATCGCTTGTTTGAGCGCTCGCAGATCGTCACCATCTAAGGGAATATTCTTAAGAGAGAATGTTTCCGTATAGTAATAGTACATATCGCCTTTAATTGGACGGTGTAAGGGAGCTCTCTTCGATTCGAGGTAGTCGAAGTCTCTGCGGAGCGTCCGTATGTCAATTGTTTCGCCATCCAAATTCTGGAGCTTTTCGTTGACCCTTTCCAATAATTCCTTGCCTGTCCATTTTCCATGAGCTAACAATTCGTCCAAAATTTCGGCTCTTTCGTGGGGTTTTCTGGTAGGGGGCATAACTTCTGATCTTTGGGCGATAATAGCCAATTATCGCCAGAAAAGCCCCCAAATGGCTCAAAAACACCAATCTAGCAGGCTTGCTGCAGCAATTTGTCGTCATCAAGTTCAAGTGCCTTGATACTTTGGACAGCTCCGCCCGCTATTCCCCGAACGTCACCATACAAGGCAACCGTGTTTTCCATTACCTTGAAAATCTGCTTTTCTCTCCTAGCGAAATTTGCAATAGCCTGCGTTCGCTCCTTTTGAAGATCTGAATTCATCAGTTCAAACGCCTCCCGAATTGCATCCACTCTTTGACGAAACTCGTTGCCAGTTAAATAATCGTAGAGCAACTTCATTTTATCTCCTTTATTATCATGTGCCGCAATCACTTCTCCAATCCGGATCAAGGTATGCCTCATCAATAGAGAGACACTCTTGAATTCTGTGAAGGAACATATCCAAATTCCATCTACTTGTCCAAACCGCGTTAAATTACCGGGCATTGCTTCCGTTACGATTACACCTAATTCCGTCTGGCGAAGACGCATATCTTCCTTCAGTTTTACAATCCATTCCTTGTTAAATGTCTTGGTACGCTTACTTTCATAGAGAATCTTGCCACATTCGTTACCGTAAGTATCCTTGACAATATGAACGCAATCTGCTCCACGTACACCTTTAGATATCTCAAGAATTTCATCTCGCGAGAACGTGTTCCTTAAGTAATCCTCTATGGCAATCTCTTGAACTTCCCCCTGCAACGGCATACTGCCCTGTTCGGCTTTTCTTTGCATCTCTTCGGCCATACGTGTTTGTACATCCAATTTCTTCTGTAGTTCTAAAAGTTTTAAACGTTCTTCTTCGCGTACCTTATCAACTAGTTCTGTAGCTGCTTTCTTTATCGTAATCTCCATAGATTCTTGTTGACGTTTAAGGTCCGCTTCCTTTGCTTGGAACACAAGTTCGGCTTTAGCTTTTGCTATTTGCTCTGCTTCCTCTCGGATTTTTGCTTCCCCTTCAAGAATTCGTTTTTGTATCTCTAACTCAGAGCGCTCTTCTTTCTCCTTGAGCTCCCTTTCCTTCTGGACAAGGATCAAAGATTGTTTTTCGAGCTCTTTAATTTTCTGGCTCTTTTGTGAGGCTTCCTCTTCAAGCATTTGTACTTTTTCCAAATATTCAGCTTGGGTTTTGGCTATAGCGCGATCCTCAATAATCTTGCTATTAGCCATCATTTTTTCGGCATACTCCTTTTCCAAATGAGAACGCAAATGACTTTCAATTGCTTTTTCAGGAGAAAATTGATGCCCACATTCAGGACAGGTGATTTGAAGCAAGGTGTTTTCCATAGCCAAATGGATTTATGTGTTTGACTATGCATAGGTACGTTCGGGCACTGACATTTTATGTCCTCTATCAAATAACCTCGATTTCAGACCCAATTTTATAGATTGTGGAATTCGAGACCTGCTTCAAGATTGACCTGGATTATAAAAGGGTGCGTTGCTTATCTGGATGAGAGTATCTACCTTCTTAATGTTCCATGTTATGCAATTCAATACGCCCCCCTCTTTGGATACATCCCGTGCGTCTATTGTTTTAAGTGTTTGGTTTGGGAATAACTGCTCAAATAATCTTATGGCCACATCATCTTCCTGTATGTTAAAAGTTGGTAGAACAATAAGATTATTCATCTGAAGGTAATTGATATACAATCCATCCGCAGATTCGCGATTCAAATTCTTGTATGGGGTGAATGGAATTTTAATTACCCCCAAGTGATTATTCGTTAATTCATTGATCAGTTTGCGTTGAAAATCGGGTTGGTTGTTTGGCTTATAATTATTAATTAAAACAGTATCGTTGTCATAGTATCGTACGATTCCATCTGCATGACCTGTATAATCACCTGGTTCCTGGGGGATGATTATGACTTTGCACTCAAAGAGATGCTCTAATTCATCGATTAACTCAGGCTTAGTATAATTAGGATTCTCCTTAAAGATTTTATCGGTAAGGATTACCCAGTTGTTCCCTTTTATCACATTTCCACCGTCAATTTTAATCTGACTTTCATGGGTACTTATCCCAATCGCTTCACAAACTTGTTTATTATCGGTTTGCGTAGATATGTAGGTGGTATTTTGCAGGTAATCTGGCTGGTACTTAAATCGGATAAACTTATTATGTTCCACCTGAATAGGCATATAGTCTACACACCAGATGTCTTTGGTAGATGGAAGCAATCCATAATCAACTTTTTGATCTTGTAGCAGTTGGGTGAATGATTTAAAAAATGTCTTCTTTTTGGCTAGCAGATTTGATAAATAAAGGAAGTCCGTTTTGTCATCGGTAATCATTAGTACGGTTTAACTTTTCTTACTCTGATGTTTAGCTGCTTTAACATTACTTTCGATTGAGGCTTTTAGATTTTTTACAATGGATTCGGTTAGCAATTTCGAAACCTCTTTATGTGACGTTTGACTAAGCTCTTGGTAAGCTGCGGAAGATAGCTTCTCACTGCTTTTCTGGGTTTTTCTTTTACTCTTCATTTCTGATTATGGTAATGTCTTGAATATCCCCTATAAACCTTTCCTGGAATCTTGCCCTTTCTATCCGTTCTTTCCAAATGGTTTTAATTGATTGGCTAATTCGTTTAAATTCTTCTTCCGTGAATTCATCAGTCTTTGCATTATTGCACCAGTAGCAACACATCACACAATTTTGAGGCGTATATTCGAAGTTAGAATTAAGTCTATCAATTTCAAGATTCCATCCACGCAAGTTCTTTTTGTTCAATTGTCCATACGTAACTAGTGTTTCAATTTCTGATTTCGTTATTTCACAGTAGTAACATTGCTCTACTTTTATTAATTCAATGAATTTCGCTTCTGGGAATTTAGAGGGGAATGTATTAGAAATATAATCTTGCTTACATTCCTGAATAAACATTTCATTATTCTTTTTTAGCTGCTCAATATCTTCATATATTTTTTTTATGGATTTTCCCTTGATGGCATACCCTAACTCCCTTTGCCAATAAACAGTGGCATATTCGTGAGCAAGCTCCTCAGTTATTTGAAATGACTGAAAGTCTTTCAAGGTAAATTCATGCCTATTTTGCTTGGATAAGTTATAGAAGAATAAGTTCAATTTTGTTTTAAAGCTGTCCTTAGCTTTTGTTTTGTAATTCATGATGTGTAGTTGATTCAAAGTAAGAAACGGGTATATTATTGATAAGTTATAAACAGTGAAAATGAATTAAATCCATTATTTAAATTTCATGATTATAACTATTCAGCCTTTGTTGACGGGCTCTATTCAAATTTAGTATTTAGATAATTATAAATGAGTCGGATTATGGTCTAACATTAACCGTCAGCCTTCCAATTGGGTTTGTAATTGGGCTTTAGATGAACTATCTTCATTAGGGTTTATCAATAGAATAGGCATGGATTCATACAGACAGCTTAATGATTTACTGAATCAACTAGAAAAGGAATCTCCTTTGCTAGAAAAGTTTAACCCCATTTTAATTGATTTTGCAAAGTCTGGCCTTTCCATTTTTCTAACCAAAGAAGACTTTCTGCACTGGGTGAATAGCCCTTCATTTGATTGCCATGGGAAGTGTCCTAAGGATTCGATGGCTGATATTTCTGGGATAAGGGACCTGACAACAATACTGAACAGAATTAGTCACGGAATTCCTTATTAAAACATGCTTTTTACTTCATGGAAATCCGCCAAGGCCCTCTCTCCGGGGAACAGGTCTTCAAATAATCATTGGTAAAATTTTTTGACACTAAGTTCAGGCTGGTAAATATGACGGAATTTTGGAGTTTGAAGTAAGCCTGGTCAAATCACCCTTTCTTGGAGTCGTTAAACCTATTCGTGTCACTTAATCTATATAATTGAATTCTCAAAGTACTTGTAGATATAAATACAACTGACACAAACTGTCTGTAAGTATGCTTACTTCGCTTAGACAAATTGTTTCTTGAGACCTTAATTCTGTTAAACTATGAATACTATTAATAACCTCAAAAGGCCTGAATATTTAAAGGCACTCCACAGCTATTTTCATAAAACGAAGGGATATATTAACCCATCCATTGTTTCTAAGGTTGAACCAGAAATAGAGCTGGTAACAAACTATGAGCAGATGAACAAAGCTGTGTTCTTGAATAGAAAGGAAATTATGATCCGAAGAATTTCAAACTTCACAGCTCATGTAATGGGTGCTATTGTTTATGCATTTCTATTTATCTACACAATGAACCAAATTCTGAATCTTTCGATTAACTACTCTCCGTTTAATATTTCATTATTGGTTTTATTGATAATCGGCTGGAGAACAAAATTCAGATTATTCCCCATGACAGATATTGTGAATGCTTAACCCATATACCAAGGAATAGCTCATCACTCGGTTGAGACCTGGCATCTATACTGAACAGAATTAGTCATGGGATTATCTATTAAAAGAATGGATTGTTGACTCACAATCAATCCCCCAAGGGATTTAAGCTTATCAGGATATTAAATTCTAATCAATTAAGACCGGCTATTCCGAGCTGAATACTATTGCGACTGAAAAGATATAATTTTAAATTACCTCTAGCTATGAACGTCCATATTTCATTACATATCGAATCACTAAGCAAGTTTCTTACCTTCATACGAGAGAAGCGATTAACTTCAATCAAAGATTCAGGCTTAGACTTGAGAGTCTTAAACAGATTAAATTTGACAGGTAGGATACTGGCAGTACTATCGTGATTTAATGGTGAGCAAATAAGGGTCAGCTTTACCGTTTCAAGGTTCATCCTTTTTGTAGCCTCTTAAACCCGCAATTAAATAAACACAAGGCGATAGGTTCTAAAAGTAGACGCCTGTTTATTATCTTTCGATTACAAATAACCAATAAGACATTCTAGTGTCAAGGGAACGCATAATTAAAATGTCCATCTGGACTCTTGTAATTGGATTCTTCTTATCCAGATGTGTAGAAGCTATTCAAACAGCTATGCCATATGAACATAAAATGGTTGAACGCGATATAATCATGTCACCCATGGATAGATATGGGAGTATTATTCATATATACCAGGATGGTGCAACATATTCTATTAAGTCGTATGGTGTCTTTTATTTAGAAGATTTGGATACACTTCGAGGAAGGAAATGTCGAATGCACTATTTGAATAGAAGGGCATTCGGATTCTTACCAACCTATAGACTCTGTAAATTGGAGTGTGATGGTAAGGTTATATTTGATCATATTAGGTATAAAGGCTCAGAATATATGGGTGACCGTTATGTAAAAGTAGCGAATGAGGAATGGATCGAAGAGTGGGGTAATAGTGTGGAGAAAAATGCTCTATTAAAGCGAAGGGCGTTAAGAAGCGCTAGTCTTGATAGTCTGGGTAAATGAAAGCTCTTTTTCTCTTTAAAGTTGAAAACCAAAAGCTGATTCTCAGCAATTATTTTTGGATTATTCTGGCATTATATGCAGTTCTCCAAGTGGGGCTTATGCCTATACTGTCAACAAAGGCAGAGACAGTATTGAATATTCAACCAGCTGATGTGCAACCAGCTGTTTTAACGCTGGCTCATTATTGGATAGGGGGAGCATTAAAGTTCTTACCTGCCATGATCATTATAATCTCCCAGTCCAATGAATTTGAATACAAGACAATAAGACAAACAATAATGGATGGTTGGAGTAAGTTAGAGTTTGTCTTAAGTAAAACCTCCGGTGTTCTGATGGTCGCTGCATTGTCAGTTTTAGTTACCCTTGTCGCAAGTTTTGCTTCATGGCGACCAGGTGATCCAGGAAGTGTTGATATTACCGTGAGGATGTTATTGAGTGTTGGGTTGTTTATTGAAATCACCACGTACTTGATGATAACGTTACTGATAACCACCATTGTTAGAAATCCGGCCCTTGTTCTGGTAGCATTAGGCCTGTTAACAGCAGGTGAATTTTTATTGGTCGATGATCTTGAAAGTAAGTGGGAGGGTATTAGTCAATACTTCCCGATCTATGCGCTAAACCATCCATTTGAACCAGGTATCAAGACAGGGCCTTTACATTTCAATTTTGTGACCATTCAAACCTCTTTAATGACAATGATCGGAGTTCTAATACTGAATGTGTTCTATCTGAAAAAAATTGACTTATAGTATGGTAAACTGCTAGAAAATCAAATTACCATTACAGCTACTCCCCATATAATATAAAATCGAAATAGACTGAGTCTCCTTTCTCCACCCGGGCCATCTTATAATTCGATGACAATCGACCAAATACGCTTGGTTCATCAACATATGTTATAGTTAAGGTCTGACCAATAAGTGATGAATCAAATCGATGAAAGATAGGTTTAATATCCCGATATCGTATGCGGTATCGCGTATTATCCTTTTGGTCATTTATGGCAAATAGTTCAGGGTACATCTCGACTGATCCTACAATAACATCTTTTGTTTTTGTAAATGATTCACGCGGCATAGCACGAACAAGGCAAGACCTAAATTCCAGTGCAATAAATATAAGTACAGAGCTAATAATTACGATTTTAATAATCTTCTGTGTGTTCATAAATCGATTTTGTTGAGAATGGTTATACTAACAATGTTAACAATTATAATATAGATAACTATAATGCCGATACCTTGTAATTATCTTTCTGAAGCAAAGAAAAACGGCCAGGCTCAGAGACTATGAAAGCTCCCCTCAGTTAGTCACATTCGAAAGTATAAATTTCCAATTGTAATTGCTATCCTGTTGGAATGTGGGAAACTCCGCGGTGGCCTTGTGCGGATGATGGAGTTTTCCATATTTCAATAGGAACTGCGTTGGTGTTAAGTATCCGAGCGAACCGTGCGGTCGTTCATTATTTTACACCCATTAATTTACTTTGTACAAATTTAAATTGCAGTACACTTGTTGTCTGTACCAATTATTCCATGTAGGGAATGAAGTGTGCCCGATTTTGGTTAATACTTGGTGATATTCTTCCTCAAATTTTAAAAGACGGTTATCGTTTTCTTTTGTAAAACTGTCCAAGAGAACGCAGAAATATTTATCACTTTGAATTTTTAACCTCTTTAATTTTTCAATATCTGCTTTGTAGGATTCATAGGTGCCTCTTAGTTTTAATTCGATTACAGTGTAATGTTCATTACTTTTAAAAATTATATCTGTAGGTCCTCCATTGCCCAAGTCGATTTCACGTTGCCATTCTATATTAGTATTTCCGAAAATCAATTGGCGATTTTTTGCAATATCCTTGCCTAAACAAAAGGCTACATATAGTTCTGGGGAAAAATAAATTCCTGTCCCGTTAGAATCCTTCAGATTGGTTTCAATCTCTTTGATCGTTAACTCAATTGTTTTATAAAGCTCTGAATCCACTAGCGCCTACTTTAGATTTATTAAATACTTTTCTATCTCACCCCTTAACGACTCTATTTTTTTATGAGTTTTCTCCCAGCCCCAATTTTTCTTTTGGTAGCTTTCATTTAATCTTATCCATGCAACTGATTTTATCTCTGAGTCAACATCCTTGAGCTTACCTTTTAAAAGATCGGAACAAAGTTTGATCATAACCGAAGTGTATATTGTACTCATTACAACCACTCTTTCTCCGTAAAATTTTGAAATTTTCTCTCGGAGTTGTTTTGGTAAAAATGGATCAGTAATTATTAGATTGGATAAGTTGTGTTGCCTGTATAACCATGGGTCAACCCATAATTCGGCCGTCAGTAAGCTTAAATCTTTATTGAGTTTTGCTTCTCCTAATAGACTTAAAATTTTCCCGATTCTTTCGTAGATGAATTTTGAGTGCTTATTCCAGTAATTTTCTGAGTTGGAGTCTATTTCTGAAATCATCCAGTCTGATAGCCAAACCAGCTTTTTTACTGTTTGTCTTGCATATTCTTGGTTCATAGGTAAAGCGGATTTCTTGAAATTATCAGTTTAAGAGTTGAATGTTTCGAGGGCATAGTCCTGTTTCTCTTAGAGGTATGGGTTGCTTAATTCTTTTTATTGTCTTTTCAATTCTTTGATAACATAATTTTACAGCTCTGCAATAATTGGATCATTTTGATATCGATACTTTTCATTAAGCATGCTGGCATTTACAAAAGTAGTTTTTCCGCTTTGTATCTGTCCATAACCTTCATGGAGGTGCCCGCAGACCAGTAGTTTTGGTTTTAATTCTTCAACTTTTGATATCAGCGATGGACAGCCACAATGTTGACCGTATACGTTAACGTCCAGAATGCCATAGGGTGGTCCATGAGAAATCAGGATATCAACATTTGTAGGAATTTTGTTCACATGCTTTTCAATATCCTCACCTGGGTGGCGGTTGAAAGCCCAATTAAGAAAATATGGAGTAATGGGAGTTCCGTATAGCTTATAGCCTTCTATCGTGATGGCGGATTCCTGTAGGTAAATGATATTCTTAGGGATCAACCGTTTAGCGGTTTCCGGGTCACGTTCAAATAGAAAGTCGTGGTTTCCGGCAATAAATATCTTGTATTTAAATTCCTGTTCGCTAAACCACCTTAGAAAATCCTTAATCTGGGACTCGGTTCCTCCAGCAGAAACGTCTCCTGCATGAATAAGCATGTCACCAGAAGGCAATTGAACATCATGGTGTCGGCCATGGGTATCACTAATACAGACAATTTTCATGGGGAACTCGAGGTATGCATTAGTACAAACTCATTCGATTTGGGAAGTTTTTTTATCGCTTCATACTTCTTAAATGAGGTTTTAGAGGCAAGGAATGATTTTGTAAATATCCTCTTTTCATCTTTAGCATTGAAGCTTGCAACTATTTCTTGCAGTTCTTTAAGTGCCATTTGATCGTTGGCAAGCAAAAGCTTTTCTATGATGGTTTTATTTTTGCTATATCGGCTTCGACTCGCAATTCGGTATTTCAAGTTGATTTTATCGAACCAGTCTCGATCATTTTTTAAAAGCCAATTGTAAATACCCCAATGTTTCTGAGAAGTTCGTTTAATCGATTTAAGCTTTGTTATCTCAAAGGTCCACTTATTTCTGTATTGCTCTCTTTTTTTTTCTAATAAGCCTTGTTCAGTCTTGTTTGAGATATGATGTCTAAGGAATTTCAAAACAATATATTTTGAAATTCCGATGATGTTAGCAATTTTTTTATAGCCATGCTTTTCTTTCAGCTCATCAATTTTCTTCTCCATTAATGGGCCAATTTTTCTGATCAATATTCGCCTAGATGTTCTACTGGGGCTAAATTCATACTCTAAGCCACAAGTCTCACACTTACCAATACGACCGTAATTTTTCTTTTTATCAAAATATTTAAAGGAAGACGGAATAGGTTTCAAGTTGAAATTCTGACAGTATTTGTTGATACATTTTAGTTCGAAATTTTTGATTGTTGATTTTGGTCTATCTGGCAACGTTTCAAGATATCTTTTGACCAAAAAAAAGAGAATTGGCTTGTTACCTGACCAGGTGCCCTTCATCATTTTAATCAATCTTTGATGATTCTCAGCGACCATTGAGAACATGGTGCGGCTATTATAAAATGTGTAATTTAAAAAATCGGAGTAAAGTGTTCGATCGAAATAGATAGAGTCATTTATCTTCTTATAAAAGCCTTTTTTTTGGCCGGTTTGTTTAAGCTCTGAAATACTCGGGGTAATTTGATTGGTCAAGGCCTGAATAAGATCAGTAGCAAGATTATAGATCAACCTTGACCGGTTAAATTGAACTACTTTAGTTGATGTAAAAATTTCGTTTATATCAAAAATCTTATAATACGAGTTACCCTGAAAGTTGAATGAGAAGGTATTAAGAAATGTATTATGAGTAATACAAATCTCAATTTGTGGAATATTATGAGACCTTCTAATGAAGGTCTCACCATACTGAAGCATATCTTCTTCACAACAAAGCGTACAGTATTTAAAGTTTGAAGTTGAAATAGAAATATACGATGGGTTTGGCTTAGGATGTAAGACGTATGGATTGTCGACTCCCAAAAGATTATCCTTGAATTCAGCATATCTCTTTTTAGATTGGAAATGTCTGTAAAGAGGTGCAATTGTATGATCATTGAGAATTGTCTCGGAATCGTACCCGAATTTTTCTAGTAACAATGAAATTTTGTTCAAATACCGTGGAAACAATGGATTATAATTACCTTCTCTTTGTGCAAAAAGAATATTAGATAAAGTGGTTAGGTCAATAAAATAATATTTTTTTAGCCTAACGAGGAAACTATATAGTAATTCGTCAGTATAGAATTTTGGCATGTATCCTAACACAATCAGTGATTTTCTTGCGAATAAAATAAAAAGCCCTTTTGACCAATGTTATCCAATCAAAGCTTCCCATTTGGGAAACAACATTATTCAACTAGGAAACGACATTGTTCAACTAGGAAGCAACTATTTTGTTGCTGCACAAAAAAAGAGTAACTCAACTCAACCTACTCGCCACCTCATCCCAATTCACCACATTCCACCAATTCGCCACATATTCATTTCGCTTGTTCTGGTACTTTAAATAATACGCATGTTCCCAAACATCCAGCGCAAGTAAGGGCGTGCCTTTAAAATCGCTGATGTCCATGAGTGGGTTATCCTGATTAGGAGTAGAGCCAATTTTTAACGTTCCATTATCATTTACCAACCACGCCCAGCCCGAACCGAAGCGAGTCATGGCGGCAGCGGTGAATTGCTCTTTGAATTTTTCAAACGATTCAAAACTTCCGTTAATGGCATCGGCCAGCTTGCCGGAGGGAGCTCCGCCACCAGGCTTCATCACCTGCCAGAAAAAGTTGTGGTTAAAGGCACCACCTCCATTGTTTCGTGCCTTACCCGAAAGTTTGGAAGTGTTCGCAAAAAATTCAGCCTCTGTTGCGAATGCTATTTTTTCTTCTGCAATGGCATCGTTTACATTTTTTATGTAGGCGGCATGATGCTTATTGTAGTGTATATCCATGGTGGTGGCATCAATGTTCGGCTCCAGTGCGGCATAGTCGTACGGCAGTTTTACCTGCGCAAAGGTTAAGGCGGCAACTGCGGCTGCAGTTTCCTCATCACTCTCTTCGGTTGATTTGGTAGCGCAAGCCGCAGAAAGAATGGCGGGTGCACCCACGCTGGTGAATACAGTTGCTTTCACTGCGGTTTGAACAAATTCTCTGCGATTGGTTTTTTTCATGGCGATTGAATTTTAGTGATTGTGCCTTTCCGTATGGAGAGAGGCGTGTAGGGGTAAATTTACTTAAAAATCCGTAGCTTGCGGATGGTCTTAACACCAACGGTATGAGCGAAATCCTTTACGATGAAGTGCCTTCTCTTGACCTGGCCGATTTCACCAGGGGAGATGAAGCAAAAAAGAAAAAATTTGTAGCCGATCTGGGCGCAGCCTATAACAACATTGGCTTTGTGGCCATAAAAAATCATTACCTCACCGATGACTTGTCGGCAAAACTCTATGCTGTGATCAAGAAATTTTTTGCTTTATCAGATGAGGTGAAGCAAAAATATGAAATACCGGGCTTGGCCGGTCAGCGTGGGTATATTGGTAAGGGGAAGGAGCACGCCAAGGGCCGTAATACGGGCGACTTAAAAGAATTTTATCACATCGGTCAGGAAGTTGAAGATGATGACCCGATAAAAAATGAATACCCGGCCAACGTTTGGCCCGATGAAATACCGGAGTTCAAAGATATTGGATTGGAAGTTTATCGCAGACTGGAGAAGACAGGTGTATACATGTTGCGCGCCATTGCACTTTATCTTGGTTTACCTGAAAATTATTTTGATGCCAAGGTTCGTCATGGCAATAGCATTTTGCGTCCCATTCATTACTTCCCCATTGAAAACCCCGATGCCGTACCGGCCGATGCCGTGCGTGCGGCTGAGCATGGCGACATTAACCTGATTACGTTATTGATGGGCGCCAGTGCTGATGGTTTGCAGGTGCTGCGCAGGGATGGCAAATGGATTCCGATTACTGCCTTGCCTGAACAACTGGTTGTAAATGTTGGTGACATGCTGGAGCGCCACACCAATAAGAAACTGAAGTCAACTATTCACCGGGTAGTTAATCCGCCAAAGGACAAAATGAACACGCCCCGGTATTCCATACCCTTTTTCATGCATCCACGAAGTGAGATGAGTCTTGCAGCGTTGCCCGGTTGTGTGGATAAGGAGCATCCGAAACTATGGCCAGATATTACAGCGGGAGAATTTTTAGATGAGCGGTTGGCAGAGATTGGTCTGAAAAAGAAATAACCAGTTGCCCGCTTAGACCGTTGATCAGGCAGGTTCGATATTATATTTTTCTACGCGATGTGTTGCAGCTCGCGCTTACCACTTTTGGTGGTCCGCAGGCGCACCTGGCACATTTTCAAAAAGTGTTGGTTGACAAGCGCAACTACTTATCGGCTGATGAACTGCTTGAGTTGAATTCGCTTTGCCAGATTTTACCTGGCCCAAGCTCAACACAAACATTAACCGCCATCGGTTTTCGAATTGGCGGGCCAAACCTCGCATACCTGACTTTGCTCGTTTGGATTTTGCCTTCAGTATTGTTCATGGCCTTTGCCGGAATTTTTCTGTCGAGTATTCAGGAAAAAAACTGGTCGTTGGAGTTTACGCGATTCATTCAACCCATCGCAGTAGGTTTTGTGAGTTATGCCGCCTATACCATCAGCCTGAAAACGATACACACGAAAACGGGTGCAATCATTATGGTTATTGCTGCTGTTGTTTCGTACTTCATTCAATCTCCATTTGTCTTTCCCGTTATCCTTTTAATTGCTGGCTTAACAACTGCATTGAAGTTTAAGGCACAGCCAAAGGAAATCAAGAAAAAGATTGAGATACAATGGGCCAATTTTTTATTGTGGATTGGAGTTTTGGTATTGGCTGCGGTGCTGGGTGGCGCAACCAAGGCCCGTCCCGTTTTATTGTTTGAAAACTTTTACCGTAACGGCAGTTTGATTTTTGGTGGCGGTCAGGCGCTAACGCCATTGTTATATACCGAATTTGTAAAGAAAGAAGGAGAGAAGCGGCCACTGGAATTTCGTAAGAAGGAATACCTGAATCACAATGAATTTCTTTCCGGGTATGCTGTAGCACAATCCTTGCCGGGTCCTGTATTTTCGTTCAGCGCTTTTATCGGTTCACTTTCCATGCGCGAGTATGGGGTGCCAGGTGAGTTGCTTGGCGCGATTATGTCGGCAGCGGGAATTTTTTTACCCGGAACATTCCTGATATTTTTTGTAATTCGCTTTTGGGATAGTTTGAAAAAGTACCGGGCAGTACGCGCTTCGCTGGAAGGGTTAACAGCTGCCAGTGCGGGGCTTGTAGCTGCTGCTGCCGTAATTCTTTTTCAGCCGCTCGACAATACGTTTATGAACTTTGCTTTTACCATTGGCACGTTCGCGTTGCTCACTTTTACACGAATACCCGCACCCGTAATTATTGTACTGGGATTTTTACTGGGACTTGTGCTTTAACTGTGGGCATAAAAAAAGGCTGCCCAATTTTGAGCAGCCCTTTTATAAATTCTGAACCTATGGCTTAACCTAACTTGAAGGTAATCGGCACTACGTAGCGCTGACGAACAGGCTTACCGCGTTGCTTGCCTGGGTTCCAGGGCGGAGCACTTTGTACCACACGTACCGCTTCTTCATCACAACCGGCACCAATACCTTTAATGGCTTTAACATCGGTAATGGATCCGTCACGGTTAATAACGAATTCAACGAATACTTTTCCTTCAATACCCATTCTTCGGGCTTGAGCAGGATATTTCATTTTATCGCCCACATATTTGTAGAAGGCAGACATACCACCCTTAGGTGTAGCGGTTTCTTCTACTACGAGGAAGATCTGATCAACATCCTCTTTTTCTTCAACAGGAGCAATTACAATTTCTTCAACTTTGGTATCTTCAGTTACCTCTACATCGAATTCCACCTTAATCTCTTCCTCAATTTCTTCTTCATCAGGCACTTCAATGATTTGAGGCTGTTGAATTTTTGGTGGTGGTGGAGGTGGTTGTTCTGTAGGCGGCACTTCCATGATCTCTTCAATCATGTTGTTGTTCTGTGCCAGGTCTTTGGCATCCGTGTTATCCCTACCGGAATACTCGAAGGCTGATACAACAATGAGCAAGGTGATCACCAGGCCAATGTTGAAAAACAGCCATGATTTGTTGGTCAAATCCGCTTTTTCACTCTTTTTTGGTTCCATAGGTTCAGCTTTTGGCTTATAGAATCCCAAATATAGGAAAAGGTCACATTACGGAAATAAAAAAATGTTATTTGCGGCTGCCGTAAAATAATGTGAAAAACAGGGTGGGATACACGGCATAATCTTTGGCTGTCGGCATTAATTCAATGCCTTTTGTGTAGGCATCAACCAAAAACCCCACTTCGAACCCCACAACGGAGCTTTTTAGGGCACCCGTTTCGAAATTCAGGGCGGCCTTCAGGTTTCCGCCAAGGGCCACCTCGGATTCGCCAATACCTTCAAACAAACGGCCTGTTCCCCAGATTTGATCAGGGGGAATCTCCAAATTATACTGCGAACGAAGGGTAAAAAGACCCCCGGATGGAGAGGATGGGGAGTATTCTACATAATAGGGTGCCACCAACCCTAATGAAGGACCGGCTGCAAAAACGGCTTTAATTTCAACGCCCTGATGAGGTGCTTTTTTGTATAAGATGATATCTCTTCCATATTGAAACCGGAAGGCATAGAGGTAGTTACTTTTACCAAAAATGAAAAAGTTGCCGGTAATAATCGAGTTCCTTCTGAGTTCCTGAGGATGCTTGACGTTCATGATCTCCAACCCATAGGTTTCGAGAACCCGATCGTTAAGTTTCCGGGCTTTTTTAAATACAAATCCACCAATCAAACCTCCGGAAGTATTTTTGTTAATGCCCCAGGTAAATTCCGATTGATACTCGTAGCTGTCCTGGGTTTGGCCAAACCCGGTTACGGTTATCAGTGAAATCAGTGTCAGTGTAAAAAAAGTATGTTTTAATCCGCGCATCTCGATCTTTGAAATACCTTTAAAACGTTAAAGTAACGCAAAATACGAATTTAAGTTATTCAGCATGACAACATTAACTTCAGTTTACAAGGGTGATTTACGAACGGAATCGGTGCACACACGATCCGGAAGCGTAGTGATTACGGACGCCCCGGTTGATAACAACGGAAAAGGCGAGGCTTTTAGTCCCACTGATTTGGTATGCACCGCATTGAGCACGTGTATGCTCACCACCATGGCTATTTGGGCAGAGCGCGAAGGTATTGATTTGAAGGGCATGCACGTGGAGGTAATTAAAATTATGGCGTCCAACCCAAGGAAGATTGCAGAAATACAAGTGAAGCTGCGTAAACCCAACCTGGTTGCTTCGCCAACTCAAAAAGATCGGCTAAAAGAAATTGCCCATACCTGCCCGGTGGCGTTAAGCCTACACGATTCTGTAAAGCAAACTATTCAATTTGAGTTTTGATCGCATTTCTTAAATCGGCATAGCTGATACCAAAATGCGACTGGTGATAAACCGGCTTATCTTTTTCTACAATAATCACCTGGGGTGATTCGTGTTCTATATCAAATTTTTCAGCAATTGCATTTGAAATCTGCCGGTAACTGATCAGATCAAGAAAGTAGGGTTTAACCATTTTCATTTCTTCATCCTTCCAACTTCGCTCCAGCCTGTCTAACACGGCCCTGCTTACAGAGCAGCGTGTACTGTGTTTGAAGATGAGAATTTTTTGTTCGGATGATTCGCGGCTGATGTTGTTTACCTGTTCAAGGTCTGTCAGTTCGTTCCACTGCATAGGTTAACTGGTTAATCGTACCACAACCCGTCTTCGCGTTTATCGTATCGCGGTTTCTGAATTTTTTCTTTCAGATGGTCGGGCTGGGTATCACTTTTCTTGAACCAACGCGCCCACAGTAGTTTAAAGTTCGTGAGCAAACCTTTTTCTTCTTTTACATTATTCTTGTTTGTTCTAACAAACTGGGCATCAGGGTGTAAATTTTTCTTCGCGAAGAGTTCGTACTTCTTCATTTTAATATTTCCCTGATAGTCGGTAGCGCGGGCAAAGGCTTTTCCGGGTTCACGTGTTTTCAGGGCTTCATCTGCACTGCTGGGATTACGCTTATAATTCCATTCCAACTTTATTCCCCGGGCATATTCACTGGCTTTAATGGATGACTTGGTTGGCCCGATTCCGGGTAACGAACCATCAGCAGCATGAGGTTTTTTACTGTAATCCTTTTGCTTCACCTTAACCTGCAGACCATCCACTTTATAGGTGGATTCTCCCGGCTTGCGTTTTTTCAAGGCTTCCTCTGCTGAGTTGGGGTTTCGAACATAATTTTTCTTGAATCGCGAGAGCTTCGTATAACCTGTAAAGGTCTCGCCCTGATCGCGCATGTCGGGATGCAAATCGAATTCCATCATTTTTCCTGGGAATCCGCCCACATCTTTGCTGGGTTCCTTCTTCTTTACTTTAACGGTTCCGCCAAAGGCGGCCATGCGCTCATCGTTGCGGCCCGGTGGATAACGACCGGGTATAGGAGTTTCATTATTGTTCCAAAGTTTACCACTCACACTGCCACCACCTTTCAAAGGCTTCTTCGCTTTTATGTTTCCGGAGTAGCCTTCACCCTGGTCGCCAAAGGTTTTTCTAAACCGCAGGTTTCCCTGATAGGTGGCTTGCTGCTCATCGGTTTTACCGGGAGCACGACCCAGAATCGGTTGGCCCTTATTGTTCCAGAGTTTACCGCTTACGCTGCCGCCACCCTTCAACGGTTTACGCGCCTTTATACTTCCACTGTAGCCTTCGCCTTGATCACCAAAAGTTTTTCGGAAACGAATATTTCCCTGATAGCGTGCGCCCAACTGATCCGTTTTACCTGGAGCACGACCCAGTATCGGCTGACCTTTATTATTCCAGAGTTTGCCGCTCACGCTTCCACCACCTTTCAAAGGTTTACGGGCTTTAATGGTGCCGGTAAACAATTCGCCCTGATCCCCGAATGTTTTTCTTCCGCGAATATTTCCGGCATAACCTTCGCCTTGATCGCCAAAGGTTTTTCTTCCGCGAATGTTTCCCGAATATCCTTCACCTTGCTGACTAAATGTTTTTCTAAAGCGAATGTTGCCCTGAAACTTGTCAATTTTATTGGCACCAATACCGGGTGCACGAACGGGTATGGGTCCTTTACCAGTTCTTTTTTCTCCGGGTTGCGTTGCCGACCTATAACCACCGCCCGGCATCATTCCCTTGTAAGGCTTATCACGATATTCCGGCTTTCTTTTCTTAGGTGAAAAGATGGCACTAATCTCTGTGCCGGGTTTGCTCGAAAAATTTCTTCCGCGAATGCGTCTTCCCGAAATGTCGCCCTTCCATGCTTTGCCGGTTTGGGTTGCTGATCGATAACCACCAAAGGCCGGGCCTTTATAGGGCTGATCGCCTTTTCGCTTTCTTCCGTAATAGGGAGATGTAGTAGGCTTGATTACACCGGGGGTTGGTGTTTGATAATTTTTTGTACGAAGTCTTCTACCCGAAATATCGCCTGTGTATGCACGCTCACCTTTTTGTTTTTTACTCCAGAAACCGGCATACGGATTTATACTCTTGTTACGAATGTAGGGACGCGAAGCACTGACCGGAACCACGCGTTTCTTTTTCGGTGGCTGCGGTTGTGTTTGCATCTTTTTCAGTTTTGCCAATTGCGGTGCATTGGAAACCGGTCGCTCTATGCGTTGAGGTTTGCGTGAAGGATTATTTACAAACTTGTTATACTGCGGGTAAACATTGCGGATTTTTCCTGTAGCGGAACGCACCTGAATGCGTTGTCGTGAGCCTGACCGCCACCGTTGTTGTGGATCCTTTTCTGAAGGCCCCTTTTGCCCCATGTATTTTCCACTTTGCGGATACACGTTACGTGCTTTATTCGACTGCGAGCGGGTTGAAGGAATTCGTCTGCCGGTGATGTCGCCTTTCCATGCTTTTTCTTTTCCCTGAGGTGATTTCGCTCTATAAAAAAACGGGTTAATTGGTTTACCTGCTTTCTCTCCTTTTTTGGTTGCCGTGGCAGCGCGAGCCTTGTTTCGGGAGCCAATACGTTTACCAATTCCTTTCGATTTTCCTTTTGGCGTTTTGGATTTAAACCTTGCTTCGCGCGATGGCTTGGTAGGCTGATCGCCTTTGGTGTTTTGAGCATAGGCAGGAATCAGAAACAATACCAATAGCATGGCCAGGCTTAATCGAATGATAAGACGTTGAATGGAGGCGCTATGCTGTTGTGTCTGCTTCAAAAAATGGGCGCTGAACCTGCTAAGATAGTAAAAATCAGGATTTTGGTATGTTTTGATAACTTCCTTATCAGAACGCCATTAAATCCTCAATCTTACTTTTTAAGCGACCTTTGGGTAAAAAGTTTTGCTCAAGCGTAGGGGCAAAGGGTATGGGCGTATCCAGGCTGGCCACCCGCATTACAGGCGCATCCAGGTATTGGAAACAATGTTCGTTTATCCAGGCACTGATTTCAGCGCCAACGCCTCCGGTCATGGTGTCTTCATGCAGGATCAGTACGCGATTCGTTTTCTTCACCGTTTTTTCAACAGCCTCCTTGTCCCACGGAAGCAACGTGCGCAAATCAAGTACATCGGCTTTTACATTCATGGACTCCAGGATTTCAGTAGCCCAATGGACACCCATACCGTAGGTGATGATGGAGAGATCAGTTCCTTCACGAACAAGTTTTGCTTTACCGATTTCTACTGTGTAATAGTCATCCGGCAAGAGTTCTTTCACCGAACGATATAATAATTTGTGTTCGAAGTACATCACCGGATTCGGATCTTCAAACGATGCACACAACAAGCCTTTCGCATCGTATGGATTTGACGGGTAAACAATTTTCAATCCGGGTGTGTGAAAGAACCACGCTTCGTTGCTCTGCGAGTGAAAGGGACCAGCGGCTGTGCCCGCACCTGTTGGCATGCGCACCACCACATCAGCGTTTTGTCCCCAACGCCAGTGCGCCTTGGCCAGGTTGTTTACAATTTGCGTAATGCCTTCTGATACAAAGTCAGCAAATTGCATTTCTACCATCGCCTTCATGCCTTTAATGGAAAGGCCAAGGCCTGCACCCAGAATGGCCGACTCGCAAATGGGCGTGTTGCGAACGCGCGCTTTACCGAATTGCTTCACAAAACCATCGGTGATTTTAAACACGCCACCGTACTCGGCAATATCCTGCCCCATCAGTACAAGATTTGGAAACCGTTCCATGCTTTGACGAAGGCCATCGCTGATGGCATCGATGAAACGCTTTTCAGTAGATTTTTCTGAAGATGGTTTTATTTCAGTTGAAATGTGTGTAGCAAAAACATCGTTGAATTCGGTTTCTGTATCCGCTTGCGGGTGAGTTTCCTCAAAAGCAACGTTCAATCCAGCTTCAATATCTTTCTTGATTTTCTTACGAATGTTCTCAATGTCTTTCTCGCTTACAATCCCCTCGGCAATCAGAAACTTTTCGTAATTCTCAACAGGATCTTTTTGTGCCCACATGTCCATGAGTTCTTTCGGAACATACTTGGTTCCTGAAGCTTCTTCATGTCCGCGCATGCGGAAGGTGATGCACTCCAACAAAATTGGTCTTGGATTTTTACGAATGTCTTCAGCAAGTTTTTTTACAGTACTATAAACTTCTAGTATGTTGTTACCATCTACCTGTACCCCTTCAATGCCATAGCCAATGGCTTTGTCGACAAAACTTTTGCAACGGAATTGTTCGTTGCTGGGGGTAGACAATCCATAGCCGTTATTCTCAATCACAAAAATTACGGGCAAATCCCACACGGCTGCCACGTTAACGGCTTCGTGGAAATCGCCTTCGCTTGTTCCACCATCGCCATTGAATACAGCCGTTACTTTCTTTTCGTTTTTCAGCTTGGTGGCCAGTGCAATGCCATCCGCCACACCGTTTTGCGGGCCGAGGTGGGAGATCATCCCCACGATATGATGTTCGTTGTTTCCGAAATGAAAGGAACGGTCACGGCCTTTTGTATAGCCCATCATGGTTCCCTGCCATTGCGCAAACAGCCTGTCGAATGGCATGTTGCGCGAAGTGAACACACCCAGGTTGCGGTGCATGGGTAAAATGTACTCGTCTTTGTCGAGCGCTTCGGTTAAGCCAACGGCTATGGCCTCCTGCCCCATACCGCTGAACCATTTGCTGATTTTATTTTGCCGGAGCAGGATCAGCATTTTCTCTTCAATTAAACGCGGACGAACAAGTGCTTCGTAGAGGTGTTTAAGCTGGGCGTCTGAAAAATCACTTCGTTGAAAATTCATGGTACAGGGTAAAAGGACTGCAAATTTAAACGGGATGTGTGGAACTTGTTTGTACGTATTTAAAGTTTATTTTTGTACGTAGAGGTAATCGCTATGGACGAAGTAAAATTAACCCTGAAACTCAAGAAAAAGACCATTGAAAAGGGAAAACGGTATGCCCGCAAGCGTAATACGAGTCTATCGAAAATGGTAGAAAACTACCTGGAAAAGATTACACAACAAGAGGGAGATGAAATTACCCCCCTGGTGAAGAGTCTATCGGGAGTTCTCAAAGGGGATTCGCTCGACTACAAGTCGGGTTATGCAGACTACCTTGATCGCAAGTACAAGTAATGGACCGCGTATTTGTTGACACCGATGTGATACTGGATTTGCTTGGCGAGCGTCAGCCCTTTTACAAAGGAGCAGCGCATCTTTTTTCAAAAGCGGATAAGAGCGAAATTAAACTTCACGTATCCTCACTCAGCTTTGCCAACACGCATTACGTGCTCCGAAAAAAATTTTCTGATAGGGAAACAAGAAAGATTCTCTCCGGGTTTAAAGTTTTGGTAACGGTTTTACCGGTTACCGATAAGGCAATTGATTTGGCGCTTGCTTCGCGGTTTGCCGATTTTGAAGATGCCATTCAATATTTCACCGCTATAGAACACTCAATAAAAATTCTGATCACACGAAGTTTGAAAGACTATAAACATGCTGACATTCCGGTAATGACAGCCGACAGCTATTTAAAGACACTTTGATGATTGCATATTCTGAGTTTATCCTTGATAATGGCCTGCGCGTAATTGTGCACGAAGACCATACCGTACAAATTGCCGTCATGAATATTTTATACGATGTGGGTTCACGCGATGAAGACGAAAATAAAACGGGCTTTGCGCATTTGTTTGAACACCTCATGTTCGGAGGCTCGGTTAATATTCCCAATTATGACGAGCCGTTGCAGCGAGTAGGAGGAGAGAACAATGCCTTCACCAATACCGATATCACCAACTATTACCTCACCGTTCCGGCTGCTAATATTGAAACCGGCTTTTGGTTGGAGAGCGATCGCATGTTAAGCCTTTCGTTTGATCCGAATGTACTGGAGGTTCAGCGAAAAGTGGTGATTGAAGAATTCAAGCAGCGTTACCTCAACCAACCGTATGGTGATGTTTGGTTAAAACTGCGACCGTTGGCTTATCAGGTCCATCCGTACAAATGGGCAACTATTGGTAAAGATATCAGTCATATTGAACGCGCCACGATGGATGATGTGAAAGAGTTTTTCTTTTCGCATTACGTTCCGAACAACGCTGTACTTGTAGTGGCGGGCAATGTTACAGTTGATCAGGTACGCGGTTTAGCTGAGAAATGGTTTGGACCTATTCCGGCTGGCAAGAAAAGAAAACGTGCATTGAAGCCAGAACCTGCTCAGGCCACCAAACGGCAATTAGTTATAGAGGCCAATGTTCCCGCGAATGCATTTTACAAAGTGTATCACATGCCGGGTCGCTTTCATAACGACTACTTTGCTGCCGATTTATTGAGTGATGTGTTAGGCCGTGGTCAATCGAGTCGGCTGTATAATACACTGGTAAAGGAAAAGGAAATTTTTACATCGCTATCTTCATTTGTGATGGGAACCCTTGATCCGGGTTTGTTGGCGATTAGTGGTCGGGTAAAGGATGGTATCTCTCTGGAGCAGGCCGAGGAGGAAGTGCAGCAGGTAGTAAATGAGGTATTAAAAAATGGCGTGGAGCAGGAAGAACTTGAGAAAGTAAAAAATCAATCTCAAACCACCTTCGAGTTTGATGAAGTGGAGGTGATGAACCGTGCGATGAATCTGGCCTTCGCGTCACTTTCAGGTGATGTAGAGCGGGTAAATAAAGAACGTGATATGATGAATCAAGTCTCTACGCAAGATATTATGCGCGTGGCGGAAGAGATTTTGAGAGAAGAGAACGCAAGCGTGATGTATTACAAAGCAGGGTGAGAGAATCGGTCGTCCCTACGGGACTAGATTACTCTTGGTAGGATGTTACCATAGGGTCGTCCTTGGCGGGACTCAGGTTGGCGTGATAAATTTTGATTAGGGACGTTTCAAAAATGAGTGTTTACCACAGCTTATTATACGATCGTCCCTGCGGGACTTGCTCACTTATTGTAGAGATGCCTTACCATATGATTGTCCCTAACGGGACTCTATAAAGTTGTATATTATCTTCAATGAGAAATTGAAATAAATGGCTAACACCTACTCACAGGTAAATATTCATTGTGTATTTGCGGTTAAAGGTCGTGAGAACCTGATCACGAAATCTTTTAGGGATGATTTGCATCGCTATATGTCCGGAATTCTGAAAAATGATGGTTCCTTTCCTTTGGCTGTTAATGGTTGGTTAGATCACGTTCATGTTTTCTTTGAGCTACCGATGACTATGGCCATTTCCGATCAGATGAGAATGCTGAAGGCCACTTCATCAAAATGGATTAACGACAACAAGCTGGTTAAAGGAAAATTCAGTTGGCAGGAAGGTTATGGAGCCTTTTCCTATGCAAAGTCGCAACGCGATGTAGTAATTAATTACATCAAAAATCAGGAAGAGCACCACATGAAGCAAAGTTTTAAACAAGAGTATCTCGAATTGTTGAAAAAATTTGAGATACCTTATGACGAAAGATATATCTTCGAGTTTTATGATTGAAAGCCCCGTTAAAATACAAATTGGTTAGTCTCATTAGAGACGACTTTATGGTAACGAGGAAAACAAATTGGTTCAGTCCCGTTAGGGACGGCCTTACGGTAAGAAGAAAAAGCAAATTGGTTTAGTCCCGTTAGGGACGGCCTTACGGTAAGAAGAAAAAGCAAATTGGTTTAGTCCCGTTAGGGACGGCCTTACGGTAGTAGAGATGTAATTTTAGATAAGTCCCGTTAGGGACGACCTTATGGTAAAGATACGAGTAGGTTTAGGTTTCGATGTACACCAATTGGAAGAAGGTCGTGATTTTTGGTTGGGTGGAATAAAATTACCCGCACCCAAAGGAGCCACCGGCCATTCCGATGCGGATGTATTGATTCACGCCATTTGCGATGCGTTGTTAGGCGCAGCCAATTTGCGCGACATTGGTTTTCATTTTTCAAACAAAGATGCCCGCTGGAGCGGCATGGATAGCAAGTTTTTTCTGAAAGAAATAACGCGCATGCTGGAAGAAAAGGGCTGGAAGATTGGCAATGTGGATTGCACCATTTGCCTGGAGCATCCGAAAATCAACCCGCATATTGACGAAATGAAAAAAGTGTTGGCACCCTTGATGAACATTGAAGAGGATGATGTTTCTATAAAAGCTACCACAAACGAAAAACTCGGGTATGTAGGTCGCGATGAGGGTGTGAATGCCTATGCTGTAGCACTCATCACCAAGTCAGCGTAATACTTATTCTTTTTTCGACTCTCCGCCCAGTAAGATCGACCAGATTTTCAGATCCGGAGTTCTGTCGGCAATCATTTTCATAATCCCTATAAAGGGAATGAACAAAATCAATCCGGCAACGCCCCAAAGAATTCCACCAATAACAATGGCCGCAATCGTAACCAGCGCATTGAGTTTTAAGCGACTGCTTACGGCAACCGGAAATATTACATTGGCTTCCAGGTATTGAACAACGGAGAACACCGCGATTACGCCTACCGGATACCAGATGGAATTATAGGTGACCCATGAAATGGTAATGGGTAAAAGTGCGGCAATGATAATTCCGACATATGGTATGAAGGTGAGGATGGAGGCGGTGAAGCCAAACAGCACCGGGTGCGGTATGCCCAATATGTATAATCCTAAGCTGTTCAGTAAGCCCACAATCAGGTACACCAGTAACATGCCTTTGATGAAATTATAATACGATTGAATGCTCAGATGAAGAATTTCGCGAATACGTTCCTTTCGTTGCGCAGGAAACAATCGGTATAACACGTCAACCCAACGTTCCCGATGATAAAGTATCAGCACCACATAAACGGGAATCAAAATGAACAACACACCCGACACCGTGCCTGCGGAAATCGTTTTACGTACAAATCCCATCGCATCCGAGCCGGATTGCTGACTGAGATTTTTCAACCACTCGTTTTGTTTTTCAACACTGATATTTAGTTCCTGGGTTACCCACACACTCAACTCGCTGAAGGTTTGAGCAAGTTTATCTTGTAATGCTCCCCATTCGTTTGAGAAACTTAAAAGTTGGAGTACAAATAGATACAGGATGGCTGCAACCAAAATAAAAACCAACGAAAGGCTCAGCAGAATGGCATTCATTTTCTTAATCTTGCGTTGCTCCAGCCAAATACAAATCGGGTAAAGAATGCAACTGATGAGCAAAGCAAAAGAAAGTGGAATAAATAGCGGCCTTCCCACATACAGGATAACGCCTCCAAAAACGATATATTGAAGTACAGTGAGGTAGGAGGGTGCTGTGTTTGCCTGTAGTTTCACAAAACGAATGTAAGGTAAAGCCTGAAATTTATACCATGATAGAAATCATCTTTACGAAGGACGGTTCTCAGACTTTACGCAACGTTGAGTTAAACGAGACCTATCACTCCATTCATGGCGCGGTGCAGGAGTCGCTTCACGTTTTTATTCGACACGGACTGGAATTTGTGCAGGAAAAATCTCCTCAGAAGATTTCCATTCTTGAAATTGGTTTCGGAACTGGATTAAATGCGTGGCTTACCGCCAGGCATATTCAAGATGCGAATGGGCACGTGGAGTATGTAACACTTGAATCATTTCCGCTGGAAGAATCAATTTGGACAAAATTAAACTATGCTGAGAAGGATGCCGATAAAGCACTTTTCACCAGACTTCATTTGGCTGACTGGAACAACCCGATTCAGATTAACAATAATTTCAAACTTCATAAAAAGCACGTGTCAGTTCAGGAAACTGATCTTCCCTCATCCGAATTTGACCTTGTCTATTTCGATGCCTTCGCTCCTGAAAAGCAACCCGAAATGTGGTCGCAGGATGTTTTGAAGAAGGTAGTCTCGACTATGAAGCCCGGTGGAATATTTGTTACGTACTGTGCAAAGGGGCAAGTAAAGCGCGACTTAAAAAGTTTGGGACTAACTGTTGAAGCATTGCCCGGGCCTCCGGGAAAGCGGGAGATGATTCGCGCACATAAGACTTAGTCAGAGTCCAACATTATCCTGATTTTCTGGTTCAAATTTTCCGAACACGTTTGCAGCAAACGTTTGTTGTAATTTAATGACCATTATTCTGTTTTTATTTCTCATGATGTAGTTATTTCAAAATATTATTTTGACTTACTAATCATTTACAAAATTATCTACAACCACAGATAATGAGAAAAAAGGCCAGCCAAGGGCTTTATACGCCAACCCTCGAGCATGATGCCTGCGGCATCGGTTTTATTGCCAACATTAACGGAGCGAAGACACACGCGGTGTTAACGGATGCGCTTTCCATGTTGGAAAATATGGAGCATCGTGGCGGCAGGGGCAGCAGTGCAAAAACCGGTGATGGTGCCGGAGTGTTACTTCAAATTCCACATGATTTTTTTTACTCGGAAGCTGAACGCTGCGGATTAGCACTTCCTGAGCCGGGCAAGTATGGCGTGGGCATGATCTTCTTTCCGCGCGACAAAAAACTCAGACAAGCTTGCAAAGAAGCTATTCAACATATTGCTCATACACTTCAGTTGACTTTAATCGGGTATCGTCCGGTGCCGGTGAATCACAGTATTCCCGGCCCGGGCGCTGCTGAAGTGGAACCTTGCATTGAGCAACTGTTTGTTAAACCTCAAAACGAATCGTGGGAAAGACAAACATTGGAACGAAAGCTTTTTGTGTTTCGAAACTTTGTCACACACTCCATCACAAAAAAAATTAAAGGTGCCGGTAAGGAATTTTACATCGCGAGTTTTTCAACGCAAACCATTATTTACAAAGGCCAGCTACGAACGGATCAACTGCGAACGTACTATGCTGATTTGCAAAATGAATACGTCACCACTGCCCTTGCTTTGATTCACTCCCGGTTCTCTACCAACACCTTCCCCAACTGGAAACTTGCGCAACCTTTCCGCTTCATTGCACACAATGGCGAGATCAACACTATTCGCGGAAACGTCAACAAAATGAAATCGAAAGAAGCATTATTTAAATCCGCTCATTTTACAGATGAGGAGTTGAAAATGCTTTTACCGATAACAAATCCGGATCATTCCGATTCGGCCAACCTCGATGCCTTGGTGGAGATGTTGGTGCTATCGGGCAGAACATTGCCGCATGTGCTCATGATGTTGGTGCCTGAAGCCTGGCAGGATAACAAATTGATGGACACCCACCGAAAGGCGTTTTACAAATACCACGCCTCCATGATGGAACCTTGGGATGGGCCCGCAGCACTGGTATTCACCGATGGTTGCAGAATTGGTGCTACGTTAGATCGCAATGGATTAAGGCCTTTACGGTATTGTGTAACGCGTTCAGGAAGAGTAGTCGCCTCATCGGAAGCCGGTGCGTTAATGGTTGATCCGAAAGATGTGTTGGAGAAAGGACGCATCACTCCAGGAAAAATGTTATTGGTTGATCTGGAGAAAGGAAAAGTATTTGACGATGAAAAGGTGAAGCGGTCTGTGTATGAAGGCAAACCGTATTATCAATGGATCATTGATAAGCGCATCAAACTTCGACAAGAACCTGTACCGGAAAATTTTGAAGAGACCTTTGAGCCCGATACGCTGCTTCAACGGCAACAAGCGTATGGATACACCAGTGAAGATATAAAGACAATTCTTACACCCATGGCCGAAAAAGGATATGAGCCCATTGGCTCCATGGGCGATGATACGCCATTGGCGGTATTGTCGAAAGAAAGCAGGCACATCTCAAATTACTTCAAGCAACATTTCGCACAGGTAAGCAATCCGCCTATTGATCCGATTCGTGAACGTTTGGTGATGTCGTTGTTTACGCGTGTGGGTGCCAGCTTGAATGTATTGCAGGAGAGTGCTGAGCACACCGCTCAGATACACATATCACAACCGGTGCTGCTAAATTCCGATCTGGCGAAGCTTAAGAATTTTGTCGATCGGGGTTATGATTATGCCGTGATTAACTGCGTCTTTAAAGCCGACAACAAACCTGGTCGACTCAAAGAAGCGCTGAAGAAAATTTGTACTGAAGCCAGACAAGCTGTTGAAGCAGGTAAACGAGTTATTATTCTCTCGGATAAATCCATCGGTAAGGAATATGCACCAATTCCGTCTCTGTTGTCAACCGGCACGGTGCATCACTTTCTTGTTGAAAACAGAATTCGCACGCACATCGGACTGGTTGTTGAAGCGGGTGATGTTTGGGAAGTGCATCATTTTGCCACTATTATCGGGTATGGCGCAAGTTCGGTAAATCCATACCTCGCGCTCGAAACCATTTATAATTTAAATGAGAACGAGGCATTAACCAAAAAGCTTGAACCCAATCAGGTTTTTGCGAACTATCAAAAAGCCATAGGCAATGGATTGCTGAAAGTGATGTCGAAGATGGGCATCAGTACGTTGCAATCATATCAATCGGCTCAGATTTTTGAAGCCATTGGATTAAGCACCGAAGTTATCGAAACCAGTTTTCGTGGAACAATCTGTCGCGTTGAAGGATTAAGCTTTGATGATTTGGCAACGGAAGTGTTGGTTCGGCATCAGTTAGCATTTGCTACAAACAATTCGTCTTTACCCGTTGGCGGGATTTATCAATGGAAGCGTAAAGGAGAGAAACATTTATTCAGCCCTGAAGTGATCCATTGGCTTCAACACTCCACAAAGATGGATAACTATTCGTTGTATAAGAAGTATGCCGATAAAATCAATGACCAGACAAAAGATCAACTGACGCTTCGTGGGTTACTGGAGTTTAAGAAGCGAAACCCGATACCTGTTGAAGAAGTTGAACCAGTAGAAGAAATTTTCAGGCGATTCGCAACAGGCGCGATGTCGTTCGGCTCCATTTCGTTTGAAGCACATACTACCTTGGCCATTGCCATGAACCGGATTGGAGGGAAAAGTAACAGCGGTGAAGGTGGTGAAGATGAAAGTCGGTATGAACGAAAATCAAATGGTGACTGGGAACGCTCAGCTATCAAGCAGGTTGCCTCCGGAAGGTTTGGAGTAACGAGTTATTATCTCGCCAATGCCGATGAGTTGCAGATTAAAATGGCGCAGGGCGCAAAGCCCGGTGAAGGTGGCCAGCTCCCGGGTGATAAGGTGGATGACTGGATTGGTCGCGTGCGGCATTCAACACCCGGGGTTGGATTGATTTCTCCGCCACCTCATCACGATATTTATTCCATTGAAGATTTGGCGCAACTGATCTTTGATTTAAAAAATGCCAATCGCACCGCACGCATCAATGTAAAACTTGTTTCGCAAGCCGGTGTGGGTACGGTTGCGGCCGGTGTGGCTAAAGCCAAAGCAGATGCCATTTTAATTTCGGGTGCCGATGGAGGTACGGGTGCTTCGCCAATCAGTTCGGTTCGGCATGCCGGATTGCCGTGGGAACTTGGACTGGCTGAGGCGCATCAGACACTGGTAAAAAATAATTTACGCAGTCGCGTTACGTTGCAAACCGATGGACAGATTCGGACTGGTCGGGATATTGCCATTGCCACGTTGCTTGGCGCAGAAGAATGGGGAGTGGCAACAGCCGCCCTGGTGGTTGAAGGTTGCATCATGATGCGCAAGTGCCACCTCAACACCTGCCCGGTTGGTATTGCTACGCAAGATACTGAACTGCGTAAACTCTTCACGGGTAATCCGGATCATGTAGTAAACTTTTTCCATTTCCTCGCGCAAGATTTACGCGAAGTGATGGCCGAGTTGGGCTTCCGTACCATTAACGAAATGGTTGGCCGAACCGATGTGCTTCGTGTGCGACAAGATGTTAATCACTGGAAAGTGAAGAAGCTCGACTTCTCGCCAATACTATATCGTGAAGCCACGGCAGAAGGTGTTGGTCAGTACAAGCAAATCGATCAGGATTTTGAATTGGAGAAAGTACTCGACCGGAAATTGGTAGAGTTTGCACATGAAGCATTGGCTAAAAGCAAACCGGTCTCTGCATCATTCAACATTGAAAACACCAACCGATCAGTAGGTGCCTTACTTTCCAATGAAGTTTCAAAAATCTATAAAAGCAAAGGCCTTCCAGAAGACACGATTCATTTTCGTTTTAAAGGATCGGCTGGCCAAAGCTTTGGTTTGTTTACAGCGCCCGGCATCACTTTCGAGTTGGAAGGTGAAGCCAACGATTATGTTGGTA
The DNA here is from genome assembly GCA_030584025.1 of Cyclobacteriaceae bacterium. Lineage (NCBI taxonomy): Bacteria > Pseudomonadati > Bacteroidota > Cytophagia > Cytophagales > Cyclobacteriaceae > Cyclobacteriaceae bacterium. The sequence continues at coordinate 3,366,380 of CP129487.1, read as the reverse complement.
AGGGATTATCTGGCGGCAAACTCATTATCTATCCCGACAAGGAAGCCACATTTAAACCTGAGGATAACATCATCATTGGTAATGTGGCGTTCTACGGGGCTACTTCGGGTGAGGCCTACATTCGCGGTCAGGCAGGTGAACGATTCTGTGTGCGCAACTCAGGTGTGAAAGCTGTTGTTGAAGGTGTTGGTGATCATGCTTGCGAATACATGACGGGTGGACGGGTGGTCATTCTGGGAAAGACAGGCAAAAATTTCGCAGCAGGAATGAGTGGAGGAATTGCCTATGTGTTTGATCCGGAGCAGACCTTAAAGGAGTTGTATAATCCTGAAATGGTGGAGTTGGAAAAAATGGAAGCTGACGACAAAGCTGAAGTGTATAGCATGATTGAAAAACATTATCACCACACCAATAGCGATCCAGCCGATTGGATTTTGGAAAACTGGGACTTTGCTGTGGATATGTTTTTAAAAGTGATGCCGCGCGATTATAAAGCGGTACTGCAAAAGCAAGCCAAAATAAAAGTGACCGAAAATTTAGCACACTAACGCATGGGACAAGTTGATGGCTTTATGAAGTTCAACCGTGAGATGCCGCAAACGCGCCATCCGCATGAACGCATAAATGACTATAAAGAAATTTATCCACCGATTGATCACAGCCATGTGAACAAGCAATCAGCCAGGTGTATGGATTGCGGGGTTCCGTTTTGTCATAGCGGTTGTCCGCTGGGTAACAACATTCCCGATTTCAATGAAGCGGTGTACAAAGGCAAGTGGGAAGAAGCTATTCAGATTTTAAGTTCAACAAATAATTTTCCTGAGTTTACCGGAAGAATTTGCCCCGCACCATGCGAAGCCAGTTGTGTGTTGAGCATCAACAACAAACCCGTAACAATTGAATACATTGAAAAGGCGATTGCGGAAACCGCATTTGAAAAAGGATACATCAGACCACAGCCGCCTAAAGTCAGAACCGGTAAACGGGTTGCCGTGGTAGGCTCTGGTCCGGCTGGTTTGGCGGCAGCAGCGCAACTAAACCAAGCGGGACATTGGGTAACCGTTTTTGAACGCAGTGATAGAATTGGTGGCTTGCTTCGCTACGGTATTCCGGATTTTAAACTGGAGAAAAAAGTGCTCGACAGGAGATTGAAGATCATGGAACAGGAAGGCATCATCTTCCGGCCAAATTCACACGTGGGTGTAAACGTAAGTGCGCAGTTTCTTCGCGATGAATTTGATGCAGTAGTGGTATGTGGTGGTGCATCAGCTCCGCGCGATCTTTCCATACCTGGAAGAAATTTTATTGGAGTTCATTTCGCGATGGATTTCCTGACCCAGCAAAACAAGCGCGTGGCAGGCGACCGGATTTTTTCAGGCGATATTTTAGCAGCAGGAAAAAACGTTTTGGTGATTGGTGGTGGCGATACAGGATCAGATTGTGTGGGGACATCAAACCGGCAGGGTGCAAAGTCGATAACACAGATTGAACTTTTGGCGAAACCTCCCCTTGCCCGAAATACAGATACCAATCCGTGGCCGCAGTGGCCGATGATTTTGAATACTTCCTCCTCGCATGAAGAGGGCGTGGAAAGAAAATGGGCTCTCCTCACAAAAGAATTTGTTGGTGATCACATGAATCGCCTGACCGGACTAAAAGTAGTGGATATTGAATGGGGTTTGCTGGAGAATGGTAAGGCTGGATTCAAGGAAATTGAAAACACTGAGCGCATTATACCGTGCGACCTGGCGCTTCTTGCCATCGGTTTTACCGGAGCTGAACGTGGTGGCCTGGTAGCGGAACTAAAACTTAGATTGGATGAGCGCGGCAACATCCAAACCCATAATTACATGACTTCAAGAAAGGGTGTGTTTGCCGCGGGTGATGTTCGCAGGGGCCAATCACTGGTAGTTTGGGCGATTTCTGAGGGACGCGAAGCCGCCAAGGCAGTTGATTTGTGGCTGATGGGTGAGTCGCAGTTGGAATCGAAAGATGAGTCGCTTGTGAAAGTTTCTGTCTGACTTTGAATAATTTTTATTTACCGCCAATCACCGTAATTTTACGTCCTTAACTTTTCAGACGTGGCGAGTAAACTTGTAAAGATTGGCACCGTGCAAATGTCGTGCACGAATAACAAAGAAGAAAATCTTCAAAAAGCAATTAAAGGCGTTCGTGAAGCGGCTGCCAAAGGTGCGCAGATTGTTTGCCTTCAGGAATTGTTCACCTCACTCTATTTCTGTGATGTTGAGGATTACGAGAATTTTAAGTTAGCTGAATCTATTCCTGGTCCATCCACTGAGACGCTTGCTGCCGTTGCAAAAGAGCTTGGCGTTGTGATCATTGCTTCGTTATTCGAAATGCGCACACAGGGTATTTATCATAATACAACAGCTGTATTAGATGCCGATGGCGCCTACCTGGGCAAATACAGAAAAATGCACATCCCTGATGATCCATCATATTTTGAGAAATTTTATTTCACACCAGGGGATCTAGGATACAAGGTTTTCAAAACAAAATTTGCAACCATTGGTGTGCTAATTTGCTGGGATCAGTGGTACCCGGAAGCAGCCCGGATTACGGCTTTGATGGGAGCTGAAGTTTTATTTTATCCAACAGCCATTGGCTGGGCTACTTCACAAGACGAGGCTACCAACTCGGAGCAATACAATGCCTGGCAAACCATTCAACGCAGTCATGCCGTGGCAAACGGACTACATGTGGTAAGTGTAAATCGTGTTGGGTTTGAACAGGAGGGGAGAATGAAGTTTTGGGGAGGTTCGTTCATAGCCAATCCAATGGGTAGCATATTATACAAAGCCCCACATGATGTGGAGGAGGTGAATGTGCTTGAAGTTGATCTAAATAAGACGGACAGCTACCGCACACACTGGCCATTTTTGCGCGATAGACGCATCGATTCTTATCAGCCCATTACGAAGAGATTTATTGATGAGGATTAGGCAAGATTCCATGGTCGATAACTGACTGTGGACCATCGACTATCACACCATGGACTATATGAAGACGCCAAAAGAATTAGGATTTTACTTTCCAGCAGAGTTCGCCAAACACACTGCTACGTGGTTGAGTTGGCCGCACAAAGAAGCTTCGTGGCCTGGAAAAATTCACACCATTTACCCGGTGTATGCCGAGTTTATAAAGCGTGTTGCAGAAGGTGAGTTAGTCAATATTAATGTTGTTGATGAAGCAATGAAACAATTCGCTGTTCAACAATTGCAAAAAGCAGGAGCCGACTTAGCGAAAGTTAATTTTTTCTTTCACCCTACCAACGATGCCTGGTGCCGCGATCATGGTCCGGCTTTTCTGATCAATCCGAAAGAAAAAAAGAAAATGATTGTCGACTGGGGTTATAATGCGTGGGGCGGCAAGTATCCTCCGTTCGATTTGGATGATGTTATCCCCACTCTTATCGCGAAGCACTATAACATTCCAGTTGTAGAACCGGGAATTGTGATGGAAGGCGGCTCGGTTGAATTTAATGGAAAAGGAACGTTGCTTACGACCCGCGCTTGTTTGTTGAATCCAAATCGCAATCCCCACCTTAGTCAGAAACAAATTGAAGAATACCTGGTCAGCTACTATGGTGTTGATCACATTTTGTGGTTAGGTGATGGCATTATCGGTGACGATACCGATGGGCATATTGATGATTTGACCCGCTTTGTAAATGAAAATACAGTAGTGACAATCGTTGAAGAGAATCAAAGCGATGAGAACTACGAGATTCTTCAGGAGAATTTAAAAGAGCTAAAGACTTTGCGATTAGAGAATGGTAAACAGATTAATATTGTTGAGCTACCTATGCCTGCTCCTGTGATTTATGAAGATCAACGACTGCCGGCCTCATATGCAAATTTCTACATCAGCAACAACTATGTTGTAGTTCCTACTTTCCGCGACAAAAATGATGATAAGGCTTGCTCCATTCTTCAGGATTGCTTTAAAGACAGAACAGTAATCGGCCTTGACTCGACTGATATTATTTGGGGCTTGGGGTCATTTCATTGCTTGAGCCAGCAAGAGCCGGAAATCTAAAACTGAATCAATTGTTTTGGTGTAAGTACACTGTTTAGCGAAACATCGGAGTTGGTGACTGAATCAATTTCGTTAGGTGCATCGAAATGCGAAATTCCGATTTTCAAGCAAGCAGGTTTAGCAGTTTTTAAAAACCGATCATAATATCCTTTGCCATACCCAACCCGGTTGCCTTGCTTATCGAAAGCAAGAAGCGGAATCAGTACCATGTCAATTTTTTCAGGTGGTGTAGGAATCCCTTGAGTCGGCTCCAAAATTCCCCAGTTGTTTTTTTTAAGCTGGTGCAATCCCTCAAAATAGAAGTTTTCAAGTTGATCGGTCTCGTTATTTACCCGTGGAATGCTTAACCGGACATGTGGAAACTCCCTGCGGATGCGGTCAATGATAAGCCATGTATCAGGCTCACGTTTTTCAACTACAGGAAGAAAGGTATGCAGCACATGAATAAATGAAAGATCGACACTGGTAAAGAAAATTTCAGTAAGACGATGATTAAGGGCCAAATACTCGGCTTCGCTGAGTGCTTTTCGTTTTTGAAGATAAAGTTTGCGTAGTTCCGGTTTGGTCATGCGTAACGCAAAATAGAAAAATTGAAATCAAAAGGATTAAGTGACTGAATCAAGGTTGGAATGAATTGCTGGTCAGTTTGTGCGAAGTTCAGAAAGTTATCGGTACGTTCTTGTAAACCTCCATTTGGGAATAGGGCATCTTTTACCGCTTCAATTTGGCGGAGTAGGTCAGTATGTTTCCGCTTCTCAGCTTTCAAAAGTTTTTGTTCAATTCTCAGTAAGCCCTTCATTACACGTTGTTGTTCAGCACCAACCAGTGGGCCTAATGTTTTGTCGATTTGAGTTACATTTTCCTGGATGCGCGTGAAGTAATCTTCAATTACTTTTTTTTCACCATTCAAAGTAAGTTCTGCGGTAGATATTTTGAGTACCGCATGGTTGAATAACTTGTCTTTTGCTAAAAAGAGTTCTTCTATGGTTAGTCCGGTTTTATCAAATTTCCGCGCTAAGGGCGCATCCATGATCAGGGCAAAATTCCGTGGCATCAATACAGGGAAGGGAATGTTGTGGTGATCAAAAATACCTTTGAGCTGTAACCAATAGACCAATTCAGCAGGTCCACCCACATAAGCAAGGTTAGGTAAAATCATTTCCTGGTAAAGCGGGCGCAACACTACATTTGGACTGAATTTTTCGGATGATTGCTGTACTAACTCGCGTAACTCAGTTTCTGTGAAGGAAATGTCGGTGTCAACAACATTGTATTTTTCTCCAACTTTTTCAATCCGACTTCTTAATCCATCTTCCAGGTAAAACAAGTTTATGTCGCGACAATGGATTTGAGTCTTGTACCCGTTGGCTTCCAATGCCTGATCGGCTTGATCAACCAATGGTTTGTGACGTTGTTCGAACAGATCAGCCTCAATAGCAGGAATAAATAGTTTCTTTAAAGATTGATCGTCACCATCTACAACAATTAGCCCTTCACTGCCAAACAAGGCGTTTACATAGTAGCGTACTGCATCACTTAGTTTTTTGTGCTTGGTGTATGCCTCTTTAAAAAGTGCTATATCTCCCGGTATTTCTGAAAGCAATTTTTTAAAATCATCGGTATGAAACCGACCCACAGCGCCTTGTTGTTTCGTTTCCCATGTATACTTTTTTCCGTAAAGCCTGAAACTTTTTATTTCATCATAATCATGATCTTCGGAAGCCATCCAGTACACCGGTACGAAATCATATTCGGGGTAAGCTTGCTTGAGTTGCTTACAGGTATTAACAACCGTGATGATCTTATAAATAAAATAAAGCGGACCGGTAAAAATATTGAGTTGATGACCGGTGGTTATGGTAAACGTATTCCGTTGTTTCAGTTTTTCTACGTTAGCTTTTACAGCATCGGTTGCATCAATGTTTTCATACTGTTTGAGCAGCGAAGCAACCAACACATCGCGATGTTGTGCTGGAAAGGAACCTGACTTTTCTGCCAGCTGGTCTTTAAAATTTTCGATAGCCGGAAATCGGCCATAAAATGGTTTCAACGATTCCTTTTGATGGATATAATCCAGAAAAAACGGGGTAAATGCGTGGGTAGCCTCAAAAGGAATCTTCTGGATCTGCATGGGTCAACAACAACTGGTGGTCAGAAAAAACATACCGAAATAACGTTTATTTCGTCCTTGAGTTCCACAAAATTTACACGAAGATTTACCGCACAACCTCCCCGTACAGGTCAAATTCGGTGGCCGAGGTGATTTTTATTTCAGCAAAATCTCCTATGCGCAGGTATTCCTGAGAAGCGTTGATGATTACTTCATTATCCACTTCCGGTGAGTCAAACTCCGTTCGCCCGATAAACTCACCGCCTTCTTTCCGATCGATCAAAACCTTAAAGGTTTTTCCAACCTTTTCCTGATTGAGTTCCAGCGAAATTCCCTGTTGCAACTCCATGATTTCATCGGCCCGTTGCTGTTTAACTTCATCCGGAACGTCATCTTTCATGGAGTAGGCATGTGTGTTCTCTTCATGCGAATAGGTGAACACACCCAGCCGATCAAAGCGCGAACGCTCCACAAAATCGGCCATCTCCTGAAAATCTTCATCGGTTTCACCCGGGTGGCCAGCAATCAAAGTTGTACGAATGGCAATGCCTGGAACTTTGGTGCGGATGGTTTGCAATAGCTCTTCTGTTTTTTCGCGAGTCGTGCCCCTGCGCATCATTTGCAGCATACGACTTGAACCATGTTGCAAAGGAATATCAAGATATTTACAGATGTTACTTCGTTCAGCCATCACATCCAATACATCCAACGGAAAGCCTGAAGGAAAAGCATAATGTAGTCGAATCCAGTCAATGCCCTCCACATCGGATAATCGCTGAAGCAATTCAGCCAGGTTTCGTTTCTTGTACAAATCCAGGCCGTAGTAGGTTGAGTCCTGTGCTATCAGCAATAATTCTTTCGTTCCGCCTTTAGCTAAATTCCTGGCTTCCAGCACCAGTTCTTCCATGGGACGCGATACATGCATGCCGCGCATCAACGGAATGGCGCAAAACGAACAAGGCCGGTCGCAACCTTCCGAAATTTTCATGTAGGCATAGTGACTCGGGTTGGTAAGAATTCGTTCGCCCACAAGCTCCTGCTTGTAATCAGCTTTGAATTGTTTCAATAACCGCGATAGATCGCGGGTTCCGAACCAGGCATCCACATCAGGGATTTCTTTTTCAAGATCATCTTTATATCGCTGCGACAGGCAGCCGGTTACATATACTTTATCTACGATGCCTTCTTCTTTGGCGTCTACATATCGCAAAATGGTGTCAATCGATTCCTGCTTGGCGTTATCGATAAACCCGCAGGTGTTGATCACCACCACGCTTGCATCATCGTTTTTCGATTCATGCACTGCATCGATGCCATTGCCTCGCAACTGGGTCAGCAATACTTCTGAATCCACCACGTTTTTAGAGCACCCCAGGGTAACGATGTTGACCTTTGTTTTTCTGTTTCCTTTTGTTTTCACGTATGCCGGCTAAGAATCTGCAAAAGTACGAAAAATAAGCTGGCCCGAAGTTTGGCCTTGTAGATCAAAAACTATCTTTACAACCGTGAAAAACGCGTTTTGGTTATTATTACTGCCCCTCTTTTCCTGCCTGGATCAACCGGATTGTTTGCGTACCGCTGATACGGCTTTGGTTGTATCCTTTCGCAAGTTGGAAGGCGGGGCAAGAGACACCGTAGTACTGTATCAGGTTGTGGCGCTTGGTGCTGATAGCATTTTCTACAGCCCCGGCAATGAGCCTGATACGTTAAAAGGTACCACGGCCTTGTTGGCTGTTGATCCGTTTAATACCGAAACCTCGTTCACCTTTTATTTCCATGAAAGTGAGAAAGAATTGCAGATAGGATACAATCGTGAGGTGCGATTTGTGTCGGATGAATGTGGCAGTGAAATTTTTCTTTCCTCACTGGAGATTTTAAATACAACCTTCGATTCTGTTCGAGTTGTGAATCGTCAACTTACCAAAAGCCGGACTGTCAACATTGAGATTTTTAATTAGCATATTTTTTTTCATGGTAGCACTAACCGCGGTGGCTCAACAAGCTGATACGGTGAAAAAGAGTTATCTGCCAACCGGTGTTCGGTTCGGTGTGGATATGATCAGCATAATCCGCACACCCATTGAACCTGAGTTTGGCGGCTGGGAAGGCGTTGCCGACATCGATTTTGACCGATACTACTTGGTGGTGGAGGCTGGTCGCTGGTCGCGCGATCTAACATCAGAAAACGATACATATTCCAATAGCGGGAATTTCTGGCGGACAGGTGTTGATGTGAATTTTCTAACGAACGATCCGGAACGAAATAATTTCTTTCTGGGCCTGCGCTATGCGCGCGGAACATTTTCAGAACAACTCACCACATTTATTAGCGACCCTGTGTTTGGAGATGGCACCATTCAAAATACCAATAACGATGTGCGTGCTTCCTGGGCTGAACTAACATCCGGATTGCGCGTACGTATGTTTAGTGTGTTTTGGATGGGCTACACGATTCGATACAAATTCGGACTCAACACCAATGAATCGAGCGGGCTGGTGCCCTACGATGTGCCGGGCTATGGACGAACAGACAAAAACAGTACGTGGGGCTTTACATATTATGTGCTGATTCGGGTACCGTTTGAGGGGGGGGAGAAATAATTTTTTAGTGTTATATTTGACTAACAAGAAATAACACCAATGGAACCGATATTAATTCTCCTGACGCTCTCAGTAGTTTTATCAGTCGTGGTTGCAACCTATGCCCAAAAGAGGGGTTTTCGATGGGTAGAAATCTTTTTGATTGGATTACTCTTTTCTCCGATTATTTCTTTAGCCGTTGTTTTGGTACGCTCACTAACCTTTTTTGAAAAGTGAGTCAACAAACTCAGCTTTGTTGAACACCTGCAAGTCGCCAACTTTTTCGCCAACGCCAATATATTTAACAGGTATTTTAAATTCATCGGATATTCCGATGACTACGCCACCTTTCGCTGTGCCGTCCAATTTGGTAATGGCTAATGAAGTAACATCGGTTGCTTTGGTGAATTCCCGTGCCTGAATCACTGCATTTTGTCCGGTGCTGCCATCCAACACCAACAACACTTCGTGTGGCGCATCCGGTATCACTTTCTGCATCACCCTTTTGATTTTCGATAACTCGTTCATCAGGTTTACTTTGGTATGCAACCGGCCAGCGGTATCAATGATGATGATATCGGCACCCCGATTAACACCTTCCTGAACGGCATCAAAAGCCACAGCCGATGGGTCGGTGTTCATGCCTTTGCTGATTACGGGTACACCCACACGTTCGCCCCAAAGTTTTAGCTGATCTACCGCAGCTGCCCGAAATGTATCCGCTGCGCCCAACACAACGGATTTGCCGCGCTCTTTAAACTGCGCGGAAAGTTTACCGATGGTAGTGGTTTTACCTACGCCATTTACACCCACCACCATAATCACATATGGCTTCTTTCCTTCCGGGATTTCAAAATCAGCTTGATCGGTGGATTGATTTTCTGCCAACAAGGCGGCAATTTCTTCTTTCAGTATACGGTCAAGTTCGCTTGTGCCCAGGTATTTATCGCGGGCAACGCGTTGCTGAATGCGCTCAATAATTTTCAATGTTGTGTTGATGCCCACATCGGACGAAACCAGAATTTCCTCCAGGTTGTCCAGCACATCATCATCCACGGTGGATTTCCCCACCAGGGCCTTACCCAGCTTGCTGAAGATGTTACTGGAGGTTTTTTCTAACCCTTTGTCTAACGACTCCTTTTTTTCTTTCGAGAATAATCCGCCTAAAAATGCCATGGCACAACTTAGTAAAAATTAAGCCCCGCTCCATGAAGAGCAGTTACTGATTGGGTATAAAAAAAGTCCCGGGTGGGACTTTCCATGAATGCGTTAACCGAAGCTTACTTCTTGGCCAAAACGTCTTTCACCAATTCGGCAGGAACGATTTCTTCCTTGAATGTATAGGCGCCTGTTTTTTCAGACTTCACAGCACGGATCACTTTTGCAAAGTTTTTTCCGTCTGTCTTTTTCAGTGTAGCAACAACCTTCTTTGCCATGATTACTTAATTTCTTTGTGAACAGTTACTTTTTTAAGGATGGGGTTGTATTTCTTCAACTCCAAACGCTCGGTAGTGTTTTTGCGATTCTTGGTGGTGATGTAACGGCTCATGCCGGGCATACCGGTTGCCTTGTGCTCGGTGCACTCTAAAATCACCTGAATCCTGTTGCCTTTCTTTGCCATGATTCTTTACTGTTTATTGATTAAGCCAGGTGTCCTTTTGCTTTCGCTTCTTTCAAAACGGCAGTGATACCCAACTTATTGATCGTTTTAATTGCCTTGGTGGAAAGCTTCAACGTAATCCATTTTCCTTCTTCCGGAACAAAAAAGCGCTTTTTCTGAAGGTTCGGGTAGAACCTGCGCTTGGTTTTATTGTTCGCGTGCGATACGCTGTTTCCAACCTGTGGACGTTTTCCGGTAATTTGACAAACTCTCGCCATGTCTCTATTCGTTTACCCCTAAAAAAGGGACTGCAAATATCGGGAAAACGACCCCAATTATCCAAGTTTAACCTGAAATTACCTTGAAATCATCGAAATGACTGAAAATGACCCTTTTTACGCTAATGAATAACGATTCTGCGCGCAAATGATCGGTCATTAATAAAGAAGCGCAGGATGTATATCCCGGCAGGCAGCCCATCAACCCGAAACTGATACAGCTGCTGGCCCTGCATTAAAATGGGGCTTCCAAGTTCCTGCCCGGTAATGCTAACAAGGTAAACAAAGGCCGGGCGGTCCACGCTGATGTTAATCACATTGGTATTTTCACGAACAACCGGGTTGGGATAAACCGTGATTTGGGGTGATTCGGGCAAGGCCTGGCTTTCATCGGGTTGCAAAATGTGTAAGCCGCCTAAAGCATTACCCACCACAATAGCGGGCCGGTTGGTGTTAAAAATGTTGGCAATGGCTGGCCACACCCGGCCCCCCAGGTTTTGATTGATATACGTTTCGGAAAGTGAGTTGAACAAGATATTAGTGGTGCCCGAAGAAGCGTCCGTTTGATTTTTGAAATCATTAATAATGGTTAGCCGACCAAGCTGATCACCCAATACCAGGTCTGCTTTTCCATCACTATTCAAGTCGGCTGATGCCATAGAAAGATTCTGCCTCAGTATGCTTGGCCCCAAACCGAGGTAATCGCTTTCTACCAAGGTAAAATTGGGTGAGGTTGGTGTACCGGTGTTTTGCCAATACTCTATAGACCCATTCAGTTTTCCTATTAAAAGATCAGGCAACAGATCGTTGTTGATATCCGTGAGCAATACATTTTCGGCATTCCATGGAATGGGAAAATTCAGGGATTGAATCTGCTGGCCTGTAAAGTTTAATCCGGCACTGCTCGTGTTGGCCACGTAGTACAGGTTGGTGCCAACACCGAATTGGTTGGAGGCTGTAAACACCAGGTCAGCTTTTGCATCGCCATTCACATCGGCAAACTGAGGCTTGATGTTGGTGAAATTATTGAACGACAGGCCAATTACATCATCCGTAAAAAATTTGAAAACAGGTTCCGTGCGGGTTCCAATATTTTCATAGTAAAAGATTGAGGCTCGGTTTCCGTTAACAAACGTTCCGATAAACATATCCAAATCGCCATCGGCATCTGCATCAAAAAAAGCCGGCACAGCATTATCGCCAACATCAATCATATTGTTTTGTAAGAAATCACGTTGCTGAAACGAGAATTGAGGCAGTTCACTTGTGCCCGTGTTTTTATAAAACCAGGTGGACTGACGTAAATTGGTTTGCAGAAATTCGCGTGCAAAAATATTCGGAGAGGCCAGCAAATCTTTTTTTCCATCAAAGTCAACATCTTCATAATAGACAGATGGGAATGCCAGAATATTAACCGGTGTTGCTGTGGGGAAATCAATTGCACTGGTTATAACAGGGTTTTCGTTGGTGCCCTCATTGGTAAGTTGGAATACGTGCGTACACTCTGCCTCCGAAAAGAGCACATCCATGTCGCCATCGTTATCAACATCAAGCACGAGTAAACTTTTTCCGCCCGCGTGCTTTTGCCGGCCACCGGTTGAACAGGGTTCACCAAATTCAAAAACACCGCACTCACATTCCTCCACACCGCCCCAGTATTGGGTAATGCGTTCAAAATCCAGCGAGTCGCAGGTGCCGTAACGCTCCATGCTGAAGTTTTGATGATATTCGATTGTACTGCTGCCTACAAATTTCACATTCATGATATCCAGATCGCCATCGCCATCCATATCCACAATAGCAGGCAGGTCATCCGACTGCAATTGCAGGTTGATCTTTCCAGAGAATCCTTTGGTTAGCAGCACCGGACTTCTTGGTCCGTTAAATCCCGTATAAAACGTAAGTTGTTCCCATGCCGGTGGTTGATTGGGCTCACTGATGTTTCTGAAAACTTTTATTCCCTGTACATCTTTGGTGAACAAATCTTTTCTGCCATCGCAATCAAAATCGCGCAGCATCATAAAGCCCGAGGTTTCTTCCGGAAAATATGGCTCGTATTCGGGCGCGTGGCTGTATTGGTCGTCAACATTCAAATAAGTAATCACCCGATTCGCCATGCGGTCAAAAAGTACCAGGTCCTCTTTTCCGTCAAAATCAAGATCCATGGTATTGAACTGCGCTGCATTTAATCCGCCTGCCCAGGGCATGGTTAGGGTGTCCTGATCGACAATTACCGGAACCTGCTGATTAAGCACGTAGGTAAATTGCGCCTTGGCAAGAAGTGCGACAAATACAAAAAGCGTGGTCAGGCGCATAAAACTTTTTTACATGGATGTAACGCATACGTTCATCCTCCTGTTATCTTGGTGGGTAAGATAATCATGGATATTCAGAACTTATACCAAAACTACCTGAAGACCGGTAAAGTTTCGACTGATACGCGGCAGATCACACCCGGTTCGATTTTTTTTGCATTAAAAGGCGAAAAATTCAATGCCAACCAGTTTGCAGAGGAGGCATTGGCCAAAGGGGCTCAACTGGCTGTAATTGATGAAGCTGCTTTTGCCAAAGACAATCGGTATGTGGTGGTGGAAAATGTGTTGAAGACGCTGCAACAATTGGCGCGTTACCATCGCGATCAATTAACCATTCCTATAATCGGGTTAACCGGGTCAAACGGAAAAACCACATCGAAGGAATTGTTGAATGCCGTGCTGGCAAAAAAAATTAAAACCTTTGCCACAAAAGGAAACCTGAACAACCATATTGGTGTGCCGTTGTCTGTTCTCTCCATAGACAACACCGTTGAGATTGCTGTGATTGAAATGGGAGCAAACCATCTTGGTGAGATTGCAGATTTGTGCAACATCGCCAATCCAACCCACGGGTTTATTACGAATATCGGTAAGGCTCATATCGGCACGTTTGGCGGGTTTGATAATATTATTCGCGGAAAGTCGGAATTGTACATGCACCTGATCAACCAACAGGGCACCGTGTTCATCAATTCACAAAACCCGATACTGTTTAACATGGCCAAGCGGTTTAAAAATCCGTTGCTATATCCGACCAAAGGCGATTACTTTCATTGTGAATTGATCAGTGCTGATCCGTATATAAAAATCCGGACGGAGGATGGGCGAGAAGCGCAGACCAAATTGATTGGCGCTTACAATTTTGAAAACATTGCCACCGCGTTGTGTATCGGTAAGTTTTTTGGTGTGGATGCCACCCTTGCGTTGCAGGCAGTGGCTGAATATGAACCCGCCAACATGCGCTCGCAGGTAATTAAGAAAAATTCAAACACGATTGTTCTTGATGCCTACAATGCCAATCCGAGTTCAATGGAAGCAGCCATCAGAAACCTGGCGGACATGAAGGCCGATCATAAGGTTTTGATTTTGGGGGATATGTTTGAGCTGGAAGAGGAGGCAGAGGCTGAACATCGCAACATGGGTAAACTCATTCGTGATTTGGGATTTAACGATGTTTTGCTGTGTGGTGAATTAATGAGTTCAGCGCTAAAGGAGTTTCCACGAGCGAAACATTTTTATAAAAAAGAAGATTTGCTAGAATACCTGAAGCAAAACCCAATCAGTCGGGCTACCGTTTTAGTGAAGGCATCCAGGGGAATTGGTTTGGAAGCGGTGATGGATGTGATTTAGGAATTACGTAAGCTCAATAGGAGCGAACTTTTGGTAAGAATAAATGACCTGTGTGTCTACCCGTGCCGACTACTATAGTAGCTATGAAAAAATACCTGAATCCGGCACGTACGCACAAACCTATGATCAAAGGCGTAGGACCGCGGCTGAGCGTGGACGTTTCAAATATATGGATGACTGGGATTAAATTGGAAAGAATAAAATAAATAAGGTTTGTGATATGCAATTCGATAAAATTCTAAAATTTCTGAAAGACATCGCGAAGAACAACAACCGCGATTGGTTTGAACAGAACAAGCCACGTTATGTAGAAGTGAAAAACCTTTTTGATGATTTTTTGGAAGACCTGCATAAAGAATTGTTAAAGTTTGATGAAAGCCTTGGCGGAATCAATCCGCGCAAGCTGGCCTTTCGCATTTACCGCGATGTGCGTTTCAGCAAGGACAAGCGACCATATAAAACGAATATGGGTGCCGGTTTTTCCTTTCGTGGAAAAATGGAGCAGGAGCCTGGCTACTACGTTCACATTGAACCAGGCAACAGCTTTGTGGCAGGAGGCTTGTACATGCCCAATGCGGAAAACTTAGCCAAGGTGCGCCAGGAAATCGATTACAATGCCGATGCATTTTTGAAAATCCTCAAGGACAAAAAATTTAAAAAATACTTTTCAGGATTGGATGAGTTTGATCAGGTAAAAACCGCTCCGAAAGGGTATGCTAAAGAGCACCCGCACATTGGCCTGCTAAAGAATAAGAGTTTTATTGTCTCGCATTATTTCAGCGACACACAGGTGAAGGATAAAAAATTCATGAAGCAGGTTGCCGAGGTGTGTAAAGCAGTAAAGCCGTTGAATGATTTTTTGAGAGAGGCGATTCAGTAACCTTACTGATTTTCATTATCCCAATCAAACTCTTCCGTAGAAAGCTCAACATCCTTTTTCTTCTTCTTGTTCTTGAAGATATCTCTAAGTTCCTGTACTTCCTTTTTCAGGTCGGCAATGATTTTTTTCTTAACAGCTTCTGTATCATACAAAACCCGGTAGTCATCCGTGGTGCCCACAATCTTCAAAAACAACTTGGCCCGGCCCTCCATTTCTTCAATGGCCCCGGCTGCTTCGTTGATGTCGATTTTGCGCCTGTTGTTTAAGGGCGTAACCACGCGGTAATCAATGTGCTGATCAAATTTATGCGTACCACTGATCTGCAATACGGTGGCGTTGCTGCGTACTTCCATCATGGGAATGTAAACCGTTTTGTTTTCGATGTGGATGTCGTTTTTCAAATCGGCAAAACGAAGGGCACTTAAACTTTCATCGTCTAAGTATTTGTTCAAACTTTTTAAGGGTTCGAAATTATTCAGTTCTCCATTTTTTATAGTGGCACTGATGTCGGCCACCAGCGTTTCAGGGAAAAGTTTCAGGTTTTGATTTAAGGTCATGTCGAGCGTAACATCGGCATAAGCCTGGCCTTTCAAATGCCGATCTTCAATAAAATCCTGATAAAAGTTTTCGAACACATAAAAGATGCTATCTACGGCAAGTCCGTTTAGCTTGAATGTGCTCATCACATCAATGGCTTTCGGGTTGTTGGCATCTACAATGCCAGAGAGCGTGAGTGCGCCACCCATGGCGTTTACCTGAATGTTACGCGATATAGCCACCTGGTTCTTCACCAGTAAATCGCCTTTCAGGTTTTGGCCCGTAAAACGTTTGTAATTCAATCGTTGCACATCGCAATTGAAATTCAGGTTAATGTTTCTAGAGATTTTGAATTCATAAGCGGTTGCTTCTCCGGTTTTATCAGACTCACGACCAAATGCATATGCGAACAATTCATCCACGTTAAGTGAATTTGATTTCAAATCGGCCTCAATGCCTACGGGCTGATCTTCAAATAGCAAAAACGTGACAATATTTTTAAAGAATCCATTTAGTCTGAAATCGCTGCTGCCTAAAGATCCACTTACGTTGCTAAGCGCAAGATCATTGTTGTTGAATTGAAAAGTGCCGTTCAGGTTTTTTACTGGGATTTCATCTTTCCCATAAACAAAATTCAAATCCGTAGCCTGAATTGATCCGCGTGTGGAGGTGCGCTGTGCCGTAGCCTTACTTTTTAGCCACGATAATCTTCCTTCAAAAGCAATATCAGTAATCAATGTTCCGCTAACCTGACTTAACGTGGCAATCGGATAAAAATTTACAATAGCCTGTGCATCGAGGTCGCCTTTGAAATCGAGAATCACATCCGGATCAGAAAAATTTCGGACCACCAGGTTGGCCCGAAACGGTTGACCGTTGAGTTTACCGGTCATGTTTTTTAACGACAACACACCTGCTGATGCATCGCGCAGGCTTGAAGTAGCAAAGGAGCCTTCGAGGTTGGCATCTTCAATTTTTGATGAATAGGTGGGATGCAAGAAAGTAGCCTTATTAAAACCAAAGGTGGCAGAAAAACCCGGACTTTTATTTTTACTGATCTCGCCCTGAAGACTTGCACGAAAATACACATCGCCACGACTTTGGTATTGCTGATAGGCGCTTGCATTCTTTTCCGGAAGCAGCGATAACAGCGTTTGGATGTCGGTGTTTTCACCTTCAGCAACCAGGTTAATTTCGTTTTTGGCTTTCCAACGATAGGTACCCTGAACATTGAAAAGTGAGGTGCCCAATATCAGGTCGCCCGATTTTATCTGAATGGCTTTGTTGTCATCATCGTAATCAAGAGAAGTATTTACTACGAAAGTCTTGCCGGCTAGCAAATCAACGTTTCCTACATCCATTTTTTCGGTAGTCACATCGCCCTTGGCCGTAATGGCATACACATCATTAAACGAGCGGATGGTAGTGTACAATTGTTCGCTGGTAAAAATCATCTCATCAGTGCGCTCCAGATCGATGTACCGCACGCGTGTGTTTTTTAACACGACATTCTTCAGTTCAAATTTTATTGGCCCGCCATTGCCGGTTGATTTGGTGATGGTGTAATTATTCTCCCCCTTCGCATTAATTTTCAGATTGGTTTCGCTGTCGGAAATTTGTAAACCTTGTATGGTGTATTGCCCACGGTAAACTTCTACCGGGTTAAGGTGAAAGGAAATTTGTTTGGCGGTAAGCAACGGGTACTGCCCCGCATGGCTGTCTTCTACATACACATCCTTAAACACAATTGACATATGCGGGAAGCGCTGAAATACTGACACATCAATCTTCCCGATTTTTACCGGGGTACTTAACTGCTCGTTGGCTTTGAGAATAAATTGCTTGATGATTTGATCCTTGAACAAAAATGCAGACACCACCAGGGAGATAACCGCTACGGATACCACAAGGGCAACATAGAAAAGTACTTTCCGGAAGGTTTTCAAGCTTAAAAAATGGTTTTACAAAAATACTATACAAAGTTCAAACCAAAGCCGGGCAGGCTTTATTGTTTAGACAAGATATAATTTGAACAGGTGAAGTGAAGGTTTTGCCAATTAATGGTTGCGGTTTATCAATATCTCCCTATTCTTATGGGATTTTAACCTATGCGCCTACTCTTCTACCTCGTTATTCTGCCCGTCAGCAGTATGCCCAGCTGGTTCTTATACAGACTATCCGATGTGATGTTTGTGGTTATGTACGTTCTGATTGGCTATCGGAAGCGGGTGGTGCGAACAAATATTGAAAACTCATTTCCACATTTTTCAAAACAACAATGCCGGCAAATTGAGCGAACCTTTTATGTTCATTTTTGTGATTTAATCGTGGAGTCAATCAAGGCGTTTACCATTTCGAAATCAGAAGTTAAGAAACGGTTTACGCATCGTAACCCTGAAATTTTAGAAACGTATTTTAAACGCGGGCAACACGTTACACTTGTTGGCGGGCATTATGGAAACTGGGAGTTATTTGCAGTTTCTATTGGCATGGATATTTTGCATCAGCCGGTTGCGCTCTATACCCCATTGGCCAATGCGTTCATGAATACAAAAATTCTGGCTAGTCGTTCGCGCTATGGACTGTGGATGAAAAACTACAGCCAGGTGAAACAACTCGTGGAAGCGGATGGCGAAAGACCAATGGCCGTGATCTTCGGCTCGGATCAATGCCCCAAACGAACACAACAGCCTTACTGGCTTGAATTTCTGAACCAGGAAACGGGTGTACAGTTTGGAACCGAGAAATTTGCACGTGATTTTAATACTCCGGTTATCTACGGGGTAATCCATCGGTTAAAGCGGGGGCATTATCAAACCGAGTACAGGTTGATTTGTGAAGAGCCTAATGAAATGCCTCATGGCAGCATTACAGAACTACATACGCAACACCTGGAGGCCGACATAAAAGCGAACCCTCCGTTTTGGTTGTGGTCGCACAAGCGATGGAAGAGGAAGCGAAAAGATTTTGAAGCAAGGGAGCTGTTAAAAGTTGGTTAACGTAAATCCGGAAAGATTCTATCCATGACTGGAATGAGGGATTTGTAGAATTAAAAATCTCTACTACTTTTGCAGTCCTTAACGGGAGCTTAGCTCTCCCGATAGCTATCGGGAGGTTCAGCGCATTTTGGGAGCTTAGCTCAGCTGGTTCAGAGCATCTGCCTTACAAGCAGAGGGTCGGGGGTTCGAATCCCTCAGCTCCCACTGAAGAAAAGCAATTAAGCCTCAGGTTTCTGAGGCTTTTTTGTTTTAGACCTTTTTATGTTGAGTGATTTCGGGGGATCCCTCAACTTCCAATGAAAATAGATAAAGACCTTTGCACACGTTTGTAAAGGTCTTTTTGTTTTTAGGACTTTCGCTAAATCCTCATTTTCCTGACAAATTGAAGGGTTTTCCTTGTCGACCACCCCCTAATTCCCGATTTTTGCGCCTCTTGTTTAACCAACCACCTGTTGTCAATGGAATCAAAAACCAAGAAACGACTGGTTGTGGTGTCCAATCGGTTGCCCTTCAAACTTCTTGAACGAAGCGGCAAAATTACCTTGCAGCCCAGCGATGGCGGATTGGTATCGGCACTAAAAAGTTATTTCGACCGGCATGCTACCGATACCGAGTTCTCGGAAAAGCTATGGATCGGCAGCGCGGATTTTCCCGAAAAGCGTTGGGATAAATTTGCATCGCTTCCGCAGCCCGAAACGCAGTCGTTTGAGATTGAACCTATTTTTATAGAGACAAAACTCTATAGCCGCTATTATAATGGTTTTTCGAACGCCACGCTTTGGCCCACGCTGCATTACTTCGCCACGTATGCCGTGTTCGATAGCGCTTACTTTGAAGCGTACGAACAGGTAAACCGCATGTTTGCCGAAAAGCTGGCTGCGATCATCCGGCCCGATGATGTAATCTGGATACATGATTACCAATTGTTTTTGTTACCGGAGATGATCCGGGAAAAATTTCCGGAAGTATCCATCGGATTTTTCTTGCACATTCCGTTCCCTTCTTACGAAGTGTTTCGGTTACTGCACCGATCCTGGAAAGAAAAAATTGTTCGCGGCATGTTGGGTGCCGATTTGATCGGGTTTCATACGCACGAATACGTGCAGCATTTCTTAAAGGCTGTTCGCATGATTGCCGGCTATGATCATCAGTTTCGTTCCATCAACATGGGTGATCGAATTGCCAAAGCTGATTTGTTTCCATTGGGTATTGATTACGACAAATTTCATAACGCTACACACGATGATGACGTCATTCAGAAGAAGAATGAAATCCTGAAAAATTTTTCGGAGAAGAAAATTATCTTTTCGGTTGATCGACTGGATTATACCAAAGGTGTCACCAATCGCTTAAGCGGCTATGAACGTTTTCTGGAGCAACATGCCGAATGGCACAAAAAAGTGGTGCTTGTTTTGGTTGTGGTTCCCTCTCGTGAAATCATTTCAAAATATAACGAACGCAAAAACCTGATTGAAGAACAGGTGGGGCGCATAAATGGAAAGTGGTCAACGCTGGATTGGCAACCCGTAATTTACCGGTATGGCCACATGCCTTTTGATGAATTATGTGCCATGTACCAGGCAGCCGATGTAGGACTGATTACTCCACTTCGAGATGGTATGAACCTGGTGGCTAAGGAATATGTAGCCAGTCGCGTGGCGCAACGGGGTGTGCTCATTTTAAGCGAGTTGGCAGGTGCAGCAAACGAGTTAGGCGAAGCCATTCTGGTTAATCCATTAGATATTGATGAGTTGTCGGACTCGATTAATAAAGCGCTAACTATGGAATTGCCGGAGCAACGCGAACATATGGCGCGCATGCAAAAGCGATTGGTAGAGTATACCGTTACCGATTGGGTGAAGGATTTTCTGGATCAGTTAAAAGAAGTGAAAGTTTTGCAGGAAAGGAGAAAACTCAAGCTGGTCAATGATTCCATCCGTAAACAAGTCATTTCAAATTTTTCACAAGCAAAAACGAGGCACTTGTTTCTGGATTATGACGGAACGTTGGTTCCGTTTGCCCGCCATCCGCGCGAAGCACGCCCGGATGAAAAGTTGTTGAAGTTACTGGAAGCATTGGCATCAGAAAAGCATACTGAGATTACCATCATCAGTGGGCGCAACAGCGATATATTGGAGGAGTGGTTTGATGATTTGCCGCTTAACCTGGTGGCAGAGCATGGCGCGTCTATTCGTATGAAGGGCGAGCCGTGGATGCACGGTAACTCAATAGACCAAACGTGGAAGCCGCTTATCCGACCCAGCTTCAATATGTTTGTGCAGCGTTGCCCGGGTTCATTTGTGGAAGAAAAAAATCATACACTAGCGTGGCATTACCGAAATGTAGAAGCAGAACTGGGGTTTGTGCGCTCACGCGAATTGCTCGACAACCTCTTTCATCTCATTCGCAATGCACAGCTTCAGGTTATTGACGGCAATAAAGTAATTGAAGTGCGTGTAGCCGGTATTGATAAAGGATCAGCCGCGCGCAAAGTGCTTGAGCGTAAGCCTGCCGATTTTGTATTGGTAATCGGTGATGATAAAACCGATGAAGACATGTTTCATGCGCTTGAACATTCAGCGTTGACTATAAAAGTAGGGCCGGGCATCACCCAGGCACAATACATCTTGCCTACGCAAAAAGAAGTTTTAGGATTACTTACTCAACTGAACAAATGAGCATACACAAATACAACATGGGTATCGTTGGCAATTGCTCCTACATTGCCTACATCGATCATGCGGCCAAAGTTCAGTGGATGTGTATGCCCCGCTTCGACAGCGATTTTGTTTTTGGTGGATTGCTGGATTCGAAAAAAGGAGGTGAGTTTTCTATTACACCAGTTGGTGAATATAAGAGTCATCAATATTATATACCCAACACCAACGTATTGTGTACAGAGTTTGAATGTGCCAGCGGAAAATTTAAAGTCATCGACTGCGCACCACGCTTTTCGCAATTTGAGCGCTACTTCAAGCCCTTGATGCTTGTACGCAAGATTGAACTGTTGGAGGGAAGTCCGCAAATAACCGTGCGTTGCCGGCCGGTAAGTAATTATGGAAAAAAGTCACCCGATGTGGTGCAGGGCAGCAACCATTTACGTTTTTTGAATTTTTCCATGCAGGTGCGCCTGACCACCGATGTTTCCTTATCGCATATTGTAGAGGAGCAGTCGTTTGTGTTGGATCAAAACCGGTACCTCGTGTTTACCTATGGCGAACCGTTGGAGGCTGCACTGAAAGCCACCGCGGAGGATTTCATAAATAAAACTGTTCGCTATTGGCAAGGCTGGATCAAGAGCACCTACCTGCCCGATATTTATCAGGATCAGATTATTCGATCGGCCTTGGTGTTAAAACTTCATCAGTATGAAGACACGGGTGGCATCATTGCCTCGGGTACTACCAGTTTGCCTGAACACCACGGCAGTTCGCGTACGTGGGATTATCGCTATTGCTGGTTTCGCGATGCGTACTACACATTGAAGGCATTTAACGAGATTGGCCACTTTGATGAACTGGAACGCTACTTCGAATACATTCAGAATATTCTGATCACGGAAGAAGATCGCATACAACCCATGTACAGCATTACCGGTAAAAAAGACCTGGAAGAGATTCACATCGACCTGGAAGGTTATCTGGGCAATCAACCCGTACGGATTGGGAATAAAGCGTACATCCAGATTCAAAATGATGTGTATGGGCAGGTGTTGGTAAGCTTGCTTCCCTTGTTTATTGATAAACGACTCTCCATCGCCAAGAAAAATTCCTACACGCGATTAATTGATCGATTGCTGGCTTCTATTGAACGAACCATGGATGAACCCGATGCGGGTTTGTGGGAATTCAGAAATGTAAAGCAAGTCCATTCCTACACCATGTTGTTTCATTGGGCGGGAAGCAAAGCCGCGTTGAAGATCGGCAGGCTTACCGAAAATGCCGACCTCTGTGCACGTGCATTAAAAATTGAAGCGTTGGCGATTGATCGTATTGAACGCTGTTATGATCCACAGCAACAAGTGTATACGCAGGCGGTTGGCTCACCTAACCTGGATGCGAGTACGCTGAAGTTGATTACGATGAACTACCTCGATCCGCGTTTGCCTAAAACACACGAGCACCTGAAGCAATTGGAGGCCAAACTAAAAACTGATCAGGGATTATTTTATCGCTACGTTCATCCGGATGATTTCGGAAAACCTGAAGCCACGTTTTTGGTGTGTGCTTTCTGGTATGTGGATGCGCTGGCCTGTGTAGGCAGGGTAGACGATGCCATCCGAACGTTGGATGGAATTTTACCGTATGCCAATCACCTCGGTATTTTCAGTGAAGATGTCGGGCTGGATGGCTCGCAGTGGGGTAACTTTCCGCAAACGTACAGCCACGTGGGGTTGATAAATGCAGCGTTTCGCATTTCAAAAAAACTGGATATGCCGACATTCAAGTAAAGCTCTGCGTTGTCAACATGGTTTTAATCCCTATCTTGATCATATGAAGCAATCTGGATTAAAAGCATGGATATTCATCAGTCTGATCTTTATAGTGTT
Source organism: Cyclobacteriaceae bacterium (assembly GCA_030584025.1). NCBI lineage: Bacteria > Pseudomonadati > Bacteroidota > Cytophagia > Cytophagales > Cyclobacteriaceae > Cyclobacteriaceae bacterium. Next base: position 3,343,123 of record CP129487.1, on the reverse strand, counting down.
TCACGCAGCGGGTCAGACAAAAGCCGAATTGAATGAGCTTAATTTTATTTCCGGCAAATGGGTTGGCAGTATGGCCTGGGGAGCTATGGAAGAGTATTGGAGTGAGGCGATGGGCGATAACATGGTGTGTGCCTTTCGTTGTGTGAAAGATGGGAAAATCATGTTCTATGAATTTATCGTCATTGAGCAATCCGATGCGGGTGTGCCGGTGATGAAACTCAGGCATTTTAATCGCGGCAATATTGCATGGGAAGAAAAAGATAAGCCCTACGAATATCCATTACTAAGCCTGAGTAAAAACAAAGCTGTATTTGAAGCGCCCGATAAAAAGACTCGCCTGATTTACGAACGCCTGAATGAAAGTCAACTCAAAGCCGTTCTTGAACGCGAAAAGGACGGTAAGTGGGAAGCAGATGAGTTTCTTTATAAACTGTCCAGGTAGTCAGAATAATTGTCAATTGTTAACTGTACTTATTTCGCTTCTCCTCCCGCAGCATTTCCGGGAAACCCATTTTTCGCGCGAGTGCATTAACAGCCATTACAATTCGTTTGGTTTTGGTTTGTGTTGTCTTGGCGCTGTCGATCCACTTACTGAAATAGCGTTGGTGTCCGGCTGGTAATGTTTTGAAAAAAGTGTTCGCCATCGGATCATCTTTCAGGCAGGCAACAAAATCGGCATTCATTACAAACTTGCTTTCATCAGGCTCAAGCACAACTTTTATTTTATCCCCATGTTTTTTGCCGGTGCCTTTGCGCATGGTGGCGTTGAAGGGGATGATAAATTTTCCATCACCCATCGGGATTACCGCAATTTGTTTGATGGTGAACTGGTCCAGTTTTCCTTTCACCCGAAAGGATGTTTTCGTATCCGGTTTCAGTTTTTTAGCATGAGCGGCACTGATTTCAATATAGCTCCAGCCGGTTTTTTCTCCCTTTTTGTCGAAACGTTGTATGGTGGCGGTAAAAGCGATCATGGTTTAATTGTATCTACAACTATTGTATTAATTTTGATTTTGTTAACTATTCAGCGCTATGCCTTCCATTGAGAGTGAAGTTAAACAGGAAAAATTTCAAAGCGAATTTCAAAAGGCGGCTGTAAACATTTTGTTTACCGGAAGCTGGTTGTATAATCTGAACGCAACGTTTTTGAAAACGTTTGATGTTACTCCGGAACAGTTTAATGTATTGCGTATTCTGCGCGGAAGTCACCCCAAGCCCATGATGCTGGCCGACATCACCTGCCGCATGATTGACAAGAACAGTAACGCCACACGCCTGGTGGAGAAACTTCGTGTAAAGGGTTTGGTAAAGCGCGAAATCTGCAAGAACAACCGCAGGCAAGTCGACATCAGCATTACTGACAAAGGATTGACAGTATTGACTAAAATTGATCGCTCATCCGATGCCTGGCAGTCGACTTTAAAAAACCTGACAAAAGCCGAAGCGCAGCAATTGAATTTTTTGTTGGATAAACTACGTGGTTAATTGTCAGAGCTCGTTTCGATATATCCAATAAGTGAAAATGCCCTAACGGTTTGTTTGGGTGATAAAATGGATGTGGCTATTAACGACCGGGTTTTCAGGCTGTTTCAGTATTTACATCGGCATCCCAATCCGTTTTGGAAAGATTTGATACCTGCCTACTGCACATTAACTGTTGTGTATGATGTTCATGTTATTCGCAAGTACCACCCATCGGCATTTGAATGGGTGACCCATGAAATGGAACGCGCCTTAAAAGCATGTAAGGAAAGAGAAATATTGCCTGCTCGAAAACTTCGTATTCCTGTATGTTATGATTCTGAATTTGGCTTTGATATAAAGTCGCTGGCCAAAACTCATAAACTTTCCGTTGATCAGGTGATTGAACTTCATACACAGCAAACGTATCGGGTTTACATGCTGGGGTTTTTGCCTGGCTTTGCCTACATGGGCATTGTGGATGATAAAATTGCCACACCCCGATTATCTACACCACGTAAGCATGTGCCTGCCGGTAGCGTGGGTATTGCCGGTAATCAAACCGGCATTTATCCGCTTGATTCACCGGGAGGATGGAATGTTATCGGAAGAACACCCCTTCAACTATTTACCCCCCAGGCCTGTGTCGACACAGGCTTGGGTAAAGGCACAAGTTTATATGAATTATTGGTGTTTTTTCAACCAGGCGATGAAGTGAAATTCTATTCCATCAGCAAGGAAGCATATGATTCTTTTGATGTTCGAAACTTCAATCCGTTTTCAACATGAGCATCGAAGTAATCAAAGCAGGTATTGCTGATTCCGTTCAGGATAACGGGCGATTTGGTTTTCAACATTTGGGCATAAACCCGAATGGGGTAATGGATATGAATGCCATGAAGATTGTCAATGCGTTAGTAGGAAATGAATTGAATGAGGCCGTTATCGAAATGAGTTTTCCGGCTTCCACATTTCGTTTTACTAAACCGGCATTGATAGCCCTAAGTGGTGCCGACTTTTCCGCAAAGCTGGGCGGGCAACATATTCCGTTGAATCAACCGATTCGTGTGGCATCGGGGAGTGAGTTGAAGTTTACCAAAGTTTTGTATGGTGCATGGTGTTACGTGGCGGTGCATGGAGGTTTCGAAATAAACAATTGGCTGGGAAGTAATAGTACCCATACAAAAGCTAAGGTTGGCGGAGTTGATGGCCGGTTTTTAAAGAAAGGAGACAGACTCAATTTCAACTTGAGTATAGAAAAAGCAGAAACAAAAATTTTTCCATGGCGCGCAAATGTTTCGGACTATTACTACTCGTGGTCTGTGAGGACACAGACCAAGTTGGCACAGACCATGATAAGATGCATTCAAGGAAACGAATTTGACTGGCTGACAAAGAAATCACAGCAGGATTTTTTGAACCGTGATTTTGTCATCAGCAGGCAAAGCGATCGTATGGGTTATCGGTTAACCGGAACGCCCCTGAAGCAAACCAAAAACCAAGAATTACTTTCTGCAGGTGTCTCTTTTGGTACGTTACAGTTGTTGCCTAATGGTGAACTTATTGCGTTAATGGCCGATCATCAAACTACCGGTGGTTACCCAAGAATCGCGCATGTTATTGCTGCTGATCGGTCGCGGTTGGTGCAAAGCAGGCCAAATGAAGAGATTTCGTTTTCATTTGTTACGATTCAGGAAGCAGAAGATTTGATGATGATTCAGGAAAGGAGTTTACGGCAATTGCAGGAAGCATGTAAATTCAAACTTCGGGAAATTGGACTATGAAGATTGATATCAATTGCGATATGGGAGAAGGCATGCTGAACGATGCCGACATTATGCTGTACATCAGCAGCGCCAACATTGCCTGTGGCTATCATGCAGGCGATGAGAAAACAATGCGCAACACCATCGATTTGTGTTTGAAGCATAATGTTGCCATTGGCGCTCATCCCGGCTTTGATGATAAAGCAAACTTTGGCCGCAAGCCAATACTGCTTTCCGCGGATGAACTGTATCAACTGGTGTGGAAACAATTGGAAATCATCCAGGCAATCTGCAATGAAAAGCAGGCAGCGTTGCATCATGTGAAACTGCATGGAGCGCTGTACAACATGGCCGCAAAAGATAAATCGATCAGTAACATTACGGCTCAGGCTGTTAAGGATTTTAATCCTGAGTTGATTTTTTATGGCTTAAGTGGAAGCGTAATGATCAGCGAAGCAAAAGCATTAGGTTTGAAAACCGCCAACGAAGTATTTGCCGACCGCACCTACCAACCGGATGGAACCCTAACGCCCCGAACGCAACCGCATGCGTTGATTAAACAGTCCACTGAAGTGATAAGACAGGTTGAACAAATTGTGAAAGAGAAGCGTGTAACGACCCTTACCGGTGAAATTATACCTATAAAAGCAGATACGATTTGTATTCATGGCGATGGTGACCACGCACTTGAATTTGCAATTCACATTCATAAATCACTTCAATCCATGGGCTACATAATTTCTGCAGGCTCGTTGTAACATCTGGATTTTTTAAACGTCTGGAGTCATAAAATCATAACTTATGCTCGCATTTATTGACCGCTGGAAGCAGAAAACCTTTTTACAGATTTTCACAATTTATCTTCGCTACCTCATTGGCGGAGCATTTGTTATTGCCGCATTTGGCATGGGAAAAGTAACAGGCACCTCAAACCTGATGTACAGCATGGATAAACCCATTCAGGATTTGCAGCCTATTCAACAATTTTTTAGGGTTATGACCGATTCAGGGTTGTACTGGCAGTTTATTGGCTGGACACAAATTGTTGCCGGCTTTTTATTAATGACACAACGCTTCGCGAGGCTGGGTGCACTGATTTTCTTTGGACTGATACTCAATATTTTCATCATTACGGTTGCCTACAAATTCACGGGTACCCCTTTCGTTACCGGGTTGATGTTGTTGGCTACAACCTATTTACTGGTTTGGGATTTGCGGTCGTTACAATTTTTAATTCGTGATGATGTTCAGCCTGTGCGTTTGTCGCTTCCGGTAATTCAAAGTTCGTATTGGATGTGGCTGGGCTTATTAATGTTTATCACCATCGTTTGCTTCGCAGTGCTCAGTCCCAATATTTTCATTGAACTGGGTGTTCCTTTTATCGAAGGGTTGATTGCTTTTATTGTCTTCTTTACCGTGGGCAAGAAATTCCGAACCAGTCAGGTTAATCCGGTATGATTTCATTTAGTTTTTCCCACAAATCATCCTGAAATAAAAACGGCACTAACGAAGTATCGGGCACATCGCCCATACGAACAACCACTAAATTCTGTGAGGGCACTACATTGATGATCTGCCCGTTTTTTCCCATGGCCGCAAACATGTCGGCAGGTGCACTGGGTGAAACCGAACCGGGAATACTGACTTGCGTATTGGGCAAAATGTAAGAGGCCTTTCCGTTTAGCCAGGTAAGATAACCGTACGAAGGATTGAGATTTTGAGAAGAGGATTTCATCAGTGTAATATATGCTTCCGGAACAACTGGGGTGTCATTCCATTTTCCATTGTTAAGTAACAGCAAACCAAATCGCGCCATAGAACGCGCGGTGCTGTAATACACATTATTGTCACCGGTTTGAATGTACTGGCCGTCCATACCGGTTTTTGATTTCAATTCATCGTTGAGGTAAGCATTTAATGTTTTGCCAGTTGCGTTGGCAATCACGCCATCCAACAACGTATAGGGGGCATTGTGATAAGCCCATCGCGTACCGGGTGCAGCTTTAAAAATCAAACATTCCGGATCCGTACAATCGCGGTTGGGTACATCATCGTCCAACCCGGTAGTCATGGTAAGCTGATGACGCACGGTAATGTTGTTTTCCTGTTCAATAGTAAGATCAGTCCAGCCCGTTCCCAGATAAGTAGACGTTTTTTCATCCAGATCAATCAGGTTCTGCTCTTCGGCAATACCAACAACGGCTGCCGTTAAGGTTTTTCCGGCTGAAGCCCAGTACCAATTGCTGGTAACGCTAAAGTCTGTTACATCATCAAATTGCTTTCCTCTGTATTTCTCCAGCACAATTTTTCCGTCTTTTAAAACAATTAACGCGCGGCTGTCCGATGCCTCCAGAAAAGCATCCAGGTCTGCAACTTTCGAAGTGTTCCACCCGAGGTCTGCAGGGCTCACCGTTTCCCATGTAGATGTACCGATCGGGGGGAAGTATAATGCGGCAGGATTTGGTGCAGGATCTGAATCCTTGCTGCAGGAAGTGACCAGGCAAATAAAAAGCAATAATCTGAACAAATGCATAATTCGGTTTTAGACAAATATTGTACGTGAAAGTTTAATTCCGAAACGGTTACCGGAGATAAACTTTCACCATTTTTCCATCCTTCTTCGCTTTAGTTCTTCCCCATTCGGCCATGGCTTCCAAAACAGGAACCAGCGATTTGCCTTCTTTGGTGAGTTCATATTCTACACGTGGCGGCACTTCCGGAAAAATGGTTCTCTTCACCAAGCCATCTTCTTCCAACGCACGCAATTGAAGTGACAGCATTTTATCAGTAATATCCGGAATCACATCTTTTAATTCCTTAAAACGTTTTTTGTCTTTACGCAAATACCAAAGCACTACGGTTTTCCATTTTCCGCCAATGAAGGAGGAGGTTACATCCAATGCACAATGGTAATCCTGTCCGTCAATCACGAACTTGTACTGCTCATCGTTGATTTTCATAAGTTTTTTTAAAGATTTTTTCCGTGTACATCATGACGATTTCCCAATTCTGTCAAATCTGATAGTAACTCCCATAGCTAACACGTACTTGATTTACTACACAACAAAACTATACTTTTGATAGTAAATAACTAAAATAAATTTAAAATCATGAAAATAGCTGTATTTGGAACCGGCACGGTTGGCGACACCATCGGTTCGCGATTAATTGAATTGGGTCATCAGGTGATGATGGGCTCGCGTACTGCAAACAATGAAAAAGCGTTAGCCTTTGTGGCGAAGCATAAAAGTGGTGCAAGCGCTGGGACGTTTGCAGAAGCCGCTACGTTTGGTGAACTTATTTTTAATTGCACAAAAGGAGAGGCTTCCATTGATGCATTGCGTGCTGCCGGAAATGCCTTAGATGGAAAAATCAGTGTGGATGTTGCCAACCCGCTCGACTTCAGTAACGGAATGCCGCCTTCTTTGATTCCATCTTTATCCAACACAAACTCCCTGGGCGAGGAAATGCAAAAAACATTTCCGAAAACCCATGTAGTAAAAACACTCAACACCATGTGGTGCGGGTTAATGGTTAACCCTAACCTGATTGGTGGGGGAGATCACATCAACTACATCTGCGGGAATGATGCCGGGGCCAAATCAAAGGTTATTGAACTCTTAAAAGAATTCGGTTGGCAGGAAAAGAATATCCTCGATTTGGGCGACATCACAAATGCACGCGGAACGGAAGCTGTGCTGCCCATTTGGTTGCGGGTGTGGGGCGCAACTAAGAACGGTGCCTTTAATTTTAGATTGATAAGTTGATTTTTTGAGGAGAAATACGCGTCAGAAAATATTCTATTGTAACTCCATTGATTAAAGGAAAAATCTTTTTGAACTTTATTCAATGGACTTACAACAAACCTCAGCTTTAGTCGAAGAAAGCATACGCGGACTGAAAGTTGACCCTGTAGCCTGCCGGGGACAAAAAGAAGGTCAATGGTCATTAATTTATCGTGGCTCTACCGTGTGGATTGATGTCTTTAATTTTCAGGACAATCCCACACGCTGGTATTTCCAGATCATGAGTCCGTTGTTGCCCGTACCGGATAAGAACGTGGAAAGCTTTTATCAAAATTGCCTGGAGATTAACCACAATCTGTACGGATCATGGATTTCCAAAAAAGGCGATTGGTTGTATGTGATGTTTCTACGTGAAGCAGCCGGCCTTGACCTTAATGAAATCAACGCCACGCTTGATCGCGTTGCCATCTACAGCAGCGATTACAACGGCAAATTGAAGTTCAAATTTGAAGGAAGCTGGTTGCCAAAAGATACCCGCCCGAAGGCCACTACGGAAGACGGCAAATCGTAAGTTTATTGGTTTGCCATCATTCGGCTTACAGCATCAAGTTCTTCTTTAAGAATGGTGTGCGGTCTGTTTGGAAATATTTGTAACGAAACAACTGCACCCATACTTTCCATTATTTTTTTAGATTCTTCACTTCGCGATAACGGTACGTGAGGGTCGTTGTTGCTGTTGCTGATGTAAACTGGAGTTCCGCTGAAATTTCCGAGATAATTTTCAGCATGGATTTTTTCACCGATTAATCCTCCGGTTAAAGAAGCAACGCCACCCCATCGCCTGGCATTACGCGTGGCGAATTCAAGTGTAAGGCAGGCGCCTTGTGAAAAGCCCAACACAAAAATATTTTCTGATTTGATTCCGCCTGCTTCAATGTCGCTTACAAGCGAGTTCAACAACTTCAATGCACTACTCAACCACGGTTCGTTTTGTGGAACAGGAGCCATAAAGCTGTATGGATACCATGTAAAGTTGGTGGCCTGTGGCGCTGCGATGTAAAAATCATCAACCGGAAGATATTCCTTTAATGAAAGTATATCCTGCGCACTCGCTCCACGACCATGCAACATAATCAACGCTTTCTTTGCATCCTTTAACGGCTTGCCCGCTTCGATAATATTTTTTTGATGTGCCATCTTTCTTTGTTAGTCCATGAATTTATCCGTCTGCACCTTTATGGGTTGCAATCCTTTCTCAATTTTGTTACGCGATTTTTCATACCAGGGTGGAAGCTTCAGCGATTCGCCTAAAGCAGTAGGCGCTTCATCAATAGCAAATCCCGGAGGATTGGTGGCAATCTCAAATAGAATACCACCTGGTTCGCGGAAATAGATGGAATGAAAGTACTGCCTATCCATAACCGGTGTTACATGATACCCTTTCGATAAAAGTTTTTCGCGCGCTTCTAATTGCGTGTTGTCATCCGGTGTGGCAAAGGCCAGGTGATGAATGGTGCCGCTGCCACCCAATCCCCGGGTGCTTTCGGGTGTCCAGAGAATATCTACAAAATCACCAGGCTCACCACTGGCGGAATACCGAAAGCGATTTCCTTTTTCAACAATAAGCTTGTGATCCATACCTTCCAGCAACAAGCCAGCTGTGCGTTCGTAACCTTCTTCAGAAAGTACCACACCATAGAATCCTTTCACGGCATGTTCAATGGGTATTTGCCCGTATGAAAAACCCGGACGCTTGTCTCCTTTATTAAATACGAGTTCCAATCCCAAACCATGAACATCTTCAAAGTACACAAACACTTCGTCATCAAATCGTTTTTGAGGTTCGGTGTGTTTGATGTTGAATTTCTTTAGTCGCTTCAGCCAGTAATCCAGGCTGGTATCCGGAACGGAAAAAGAAGTTACCGTCATTTGGCCTTTACCGTGCCGTCCTTTTACCATCCCCGGAAAGGGAAAGAACGTCATGATAGTACCCGGGCTGCCCGTTTCGTTTCCATAATATAGGTGATACACATCGGGCGCATCAAAATTGATGGTTTTCTTAACCATGCGCAGGCCAAGAATGCCCGCGTAGAAATCCACGTTTTTCTGGGCATCGTCTGCCAAAGCAGTAACGTGGTGAAGTCCGGTAACAAGGGTGCTCATATGCTTGAATTTAGTAGTAAAGTAACCATTTCTGCCCGGTTTGGTTTGCGGGCTTGGTGAAAGAACGAAAATCGGATTAAAATAGTTGTATATACAACAATTGTAATAACTTTGTTTAGAACCCTATGAAATACAGATCCGTTTCGCGTTTGCTTTATGCACATCAGGTGGACATGGGCGGGATGCCCATTCGCCAACCGCTACCTACCCAACAGGTAGATCAACTTGATCCGTTTTTATTGCTCCATCATGCCAACATAAAAGTGCCGCAACATGTCGACACCAGGCATGCCGGGGTAGGTCCACATCCACATCGGGGGTTTTCTCCCGTCACGTTTATTTTTCAAGGTGGTGTGCATCATCGCGATAGCCGGGGTAACAACAGTGTAGTGTATGCTGGTGGTGCACAATGGATGAATGCCGGTATGGGCATGATGCACAGCGAACGACCACCACATGATATTCATGAATTGGGCGGGCGGCAGGAAATCATTCAGTTATGGATTAACACACCGGCAAAACACAAGATGGACCAGCCGGCTTATTTTCCGCTTGCTGCGGAAGCGGTGCCGACTTTTAAAAGCGATGATGCGAAAGTCAAAGCAAAAGTATTCTCAGGAAACTTACTTGGATTAAAGGGCCCGATTCCCTCACAAGTTGAGGTGAATGCTGCCACGCTTGAAGTTGAAGTGGGTGGAAAATTGGAGATTCCATTTCCGGAAGAGCATAACCTGATGCTTTACTTGTTGGATGGCAAACTTCGTGTGGAAGGTTTTGGAATGGTTGAAGCATTGCACCTGATTCATTTCAAGCAAGATGGTGAAGGAATTTTGATTGAAGGTCTGGAAAAAACAAGGGCTTTGCTGTTAAGCGGAAAACCAATCAACGAACCGGTGGTTTCCCATGGCCCGTTTGTGATGAACACCCAAACGCAGATTATGGAGGCGATGCGCGATTATCAGATGGGAAAAATGGGTATACTCATTGAAGATTAAGGTAATACAGAACTGTTTTTATGCTGTGTTGTTAATCTATTACCAGACTTAGAAACTATGACATCAATTTTAGAGAAAGTAACACCTGCTACCGGTTTCGATGCACCGGTGCTGGAAGTAATACAAGAAAGGCGAAGCAAACGGGCTTACTCGAACCAACCGGTTGAGGAAGAAAAAATAAAATCGTTGTTCGAAGCTGCACGCTGGGCGCCATCCAGCATGAATGAACAACCGTGGACATACATCTATGCAACCAAAGATCAATCTGAACTTTGGAACAGGATTTTCGAAACGCTGTCGGAAGGCAACCGCATTTGGGCTGTAGATGCTCCGCTGCTGATTGTGAGCCTGGCCCGCACAAAATTTATTCGTAACGGCCGCACCAACACTTCTGCCCGATACGATTTGGGAGCAGCCAATGCATTTTTATCGTTGCAGGCAACCGCACTTGGCTTGAATGTTCATCAGATGGGCGGTTATGATAAAGAGAAGCTGGTTGAAAATTTAAACGTACCTTTAGATGAGTTCGAACCGGGTGTGGTGATTGCGGTAGGTTATCCAGGCGATGCTGAAAAGCTTCCGGATAATTTGAAACAACGTGAAGAAGCTCCACGGTTGCGCTATCCTCAGGAAAGTTTTGTGATGAATAAAAGTTTTTAACATGCATGATGAAGGCGTACAAGTAGCCGTTGCAACAATCGGTAATGATTTATATAAAACCGAACTGGTAGCACGCGATCATACGGTAATTGCGGATGAACCGCTGGATGTTGGCGGCAAAGACCTGGGTCCCCGCCCCGGAGATTTCATTCGGATGGGTCTTGCCTCATGCACAGCCATTACGCTCCGTATGTACACCAACCGAAAAGGTTGGGATGTTCAGCAAATCCGTGTGCAGGTTTCAAACGGTCCGTTTGATGGAAAAACTTCATACAAGACGGAAATTGAAATAACCGGTAATGTTAATGAGGAGCAACGAATGCGATTACTCCAGATTGCAAAACTTTGCCCGGTTCATAAAGTACTCACCAACCCAATCGAAATCGACACCTCACTTTCAATAACCTAACTGACGCCCAAGTCCCAATACCTAAGCCTAACACCTACCGCCATGAAAGACATCACAAAAAAATACACCAACGGAGAAGTAACCATTGTTTGGAAACCCGATATGTGTATCCATTCGGCCATTTGCTTTCGCGGATTAGGTGAAGTGTTCGATCCACAAAAGCGACCTTGGGTTAATCCGCAAGGAGCCGAGACAGAAAAAATTATATCACAGGTTAAGAAATGTCCAAGCGGTGCGCTGAGTTATTTCATGAATGAAGAGGCAGATGGCGGACAAGTTCAGGTCGATGCTGAAACGATTGTGGAGACAGTTCCGAACGGTCCGCTGATGGTGTACGGTAACGTAACCGTGAAAGATGCCGGAGGAACGCTCACCAAAAAGAATAAAGCCACCGCGTTTTGCCGGTGTGGAGGCTCATCGAACAAGCCTTTTTGTGACGGCACACACAGAAAGATCAATTTTCAGGGTTAGCAGCAGTTCGTAATCTTTTCCTAACTTCGGAAGTATGAAACAACTTTTACTTCCTGTTCTTATCATTTTCCTTTTGGTGGAATGTGCACCGAAAGAAAAAACTTCAACTTTCAGTGAGGAAATAGACAACCTCTTCTCAACGGAATTCAATGCGGATGAACCCGGAGCGTGTGTGTTAATTCGAAAGGGAGACTCAACCCTATTTTTGAAATCATACGGACTTGCAGACCTTGTTACCAAAGAGTCGATCTCTCCCAAAACGTTGTTTAACCTCGGTTCCATTTCCAAGCCCTTTGTAGCGTATGGCATTTTGATGCTGCGCGATGAAGGTAAACTTTCGTTGGATGATCCGATCAGTAAATACTTTCCCGATTTTAAAAATAAAAGCATGGCAGAATCGGTAACGATTCGTCATTTGCTTACACATACATCTGGTTTACCCGATATTCGAAAAACCAGGGAAGATTCAGTTTTCTACCTCACCGCAAAAGATGCTGAAAACTGGGTACCCATTATGCAAGCCGACTCGCTCGAATTTAATCCCGGAGAACAATACGAATATTCCAACCCTGCTTTCAATGCACTTGCTTTGATTATTGAACAGGTAAGCGAAATGAAATGGCAAAAATTTATTGAAGAAAGAATCTTTAAACCGGCAGGGATGACAACAAGCACGATAACGGATGGGCCGCATCCGGAAAGTGGTGTGTCGCATGGGTATGTAAACGTGAAAGGCGAATGGTTAGAGAAGGATTATGGCGAAGAACCAACCTTTGCTGCAGCCGGAAATGGCGGTGTGTGGAGCTCAGTCGATGAACTTGTTTTGTACGAACGCGCCATGCGCAACGCGGTGTTTACTTCACATGAAACCATAACCGAATCGCACCAGGTTGTTAAACCACAAAACTGGAAAGCCGATTATGAGCCGTTTATCGGACTGTCGTGGTTTATTGAAACAACCAATGCTGGAGATAAAATTGTGGCACACACCGGTACGCAAGGCGGGTTTTATTGCCATTATGTTTCTGTTCCTGCCAAAGGAATTTTATATGTGGTTTTGGCGAATCGGCACTATGAGCGCGAAAGCAGGTATGAACAGGTTTTTACCATACTTGAAAAACATGGGCATTTGAATTAATACCAGCTTTTATTCTGCGCTTTGTGCGAAAGTTTCAGCAGTCGATTTAGCATTATTTGTAATAGCTAAGACTTGATCTGACAGTCAGGTAGGCATTCCTTCCTCAAAGGCAAAGGTAGCCACCGCTCCAAAGAAGTCAAGGGCTGCGCGAGTGGCCGCGCAAAATCCTACACACAGCCAAAGCCACCCTTGACTTCTTTTCCGCTTGCGGCTGTTTGCGGCCTATGAGGAAGCAATGCGGACGAGTGATCATGCTGATTCATAATTTTGATCAACCATCTTCTGGATAGCAAGCTCTTTGGAAGCCAGGAACGTTTCCCAGGGAGTTCTTCCAAAGCAATACTTTCCTGAGTGCGTTCTTTGCTCGTTGTATTCTTTGATCCACACATCAAGATCTGCCTGAAGTTCTTCCAGTGACTGATACAACTTTTTCCGGAAGGCCACCGCATAGAATTCATCCTGGATGGTCCGATGGAAGCGTTCGCAGATTCCGTTGCTCTGAGGACTTTTTACCTTCGTTTTTGAGTGTTCGATGTTTTCGATTCGTAGATAGAGCTCATATTCATGATACTCTGCTTTTCCGCAATATTCGGTGCCACGATCGGTAAGGACACGCAGCAATGGAATTTCCTGCTCCTCGAAGAATGGAACGACTTTGTCGTTTACCATATCTGCTGCGGTGATAGCGTTCTTACGATCATACAGCTTGGCAAAAGCAACTTTCGAATACGTATCAATGAAGGTCTGCTGATAGATTCTGCCTACCCCTTTGATATTGCCAACGTAGTAAGTATCCTGTGCGCCAAGATAGCCCGGATGTTCAGTCTCAATCTCTCCGAGGGCTTCGCGTTTTTCTCGCTTACGCTCCATGGCGATCATTTGTGCTTCGGTGAGAATGATTCCTTCCTGAGCAACCTTTGCTTCAAGCGCAGCTAGCCGTTTAGCGAAAGTCTCCATGTCGTGGCGCTGCCAAACGCAGCGCACGCCAGCAGGAGACACAAATACACCGCGCTTGCGAAGTTCATTGGCCACGCGCACCTGCCCTAGAGCGGGTTGATCGATAGCCATCCGGACAACGGCTTGCTCAACTTCTGGCTCGACACGATTCTTTGGAATAGCTTTCCTGCGACTGACCTCTTTCAAAGCCAGTTCACCACCTGTATCATAAAGCTCTTTGATTCTGTAGAAGCTGTCGCGGGAGTAACCCATCATCCGACATGCCTGGCTGACATTACCCAAATGTTCAGCTAAATTGATAAGACCTAATTTCGTTTTGATTAACTTCGTTTCTGTTCTCATTTTCTGACAGTTTAAAGGGTTTAACTTGATTGTTTGCACTTCTAAGTTAACCCAACTGTCAGATTAAGTCGAAACTACTTCACATTATTTAATAAACTGAATTTAAACTTTCTTTGTTTTTAGGGTGTCTAATGCACGATAGAACTGACTTTTTACGTTTTTAAGAAACTATGAAAAACAAAATCCTGTATATTATTCCACTTGCGTTGTTGTTGGCAGCCTGTGAGTTACAGCCACAATCGGGCGAGTTGGCCCGTGATATGGTGGTTCAAACGCAATACGATCAACCCTCTATTACAGCTAACATTTTTTCTACCTACAGTACATTCATCATACGGGAAGACACGATCGGATTGGTGAAACGTGGCGTGGCTCCGGAGCATGCATATTATACTGATGAAGATTTTACCGGCATTCCCGGTGGTTATGTTGAGCCGGTTATTGCTTTGGTGAAGGAGAACCTGTCTGCGCGCGGATTTGATCAGGTAACAGAAGAAGAAAACCCTGACTTTGCGGTGAACATTGTTATCCTGGAGGATTTCAGTTTCTTCCAAACGGTAAATTACCTGCCCACATATGGAGGTTACTATGGATATTACGGTTATTACCTGCCGGTAGTAAATACATATTATTCCCAATTCGCGTCCATGGTTATTGAAATTGTTGATGTAAAGAATGCAACGGGAAATGATTACAAGGTTATCTGGAAAGCTTTTATCGGTGACTTGTACACTACGTTCGACTTAAAAGCAAAAACGTTGGAAGCCATTGACCAGGCATTCGTTCAATCACCTTACATTTCAAAGGACTAATATGAGATCAGCAGTAATAGTATTTTTTGTTTTGATGATGGCAACTGCCCATGCGCAAATTGCCGAGTCGGGTTTTCATATTAACTGGACAATAGTAAAACCCACCTACACCGATTATGTGAGCAAAACCAGTTCGCGCGGTGTACGTCTCGGATTTACCAAATTCATTAATGAGCAATTTGGTGCCGGCATTGAAGGCGGGTTTACGGTACTGGATGATTATGTACCACGCCAAACCTATGTAGAACCAGGCAGGGCTATTACCACTGATTTATTTAACTACATGTACAATTATACCTTAACAGCCAACGGTCAGTACTATTTTAAAAAATCAGGCTTGTTTGTTCCGTATGCAGCCTTACATGCCGGGGTAGTCTTTACCGAATACACCCAGTTTTATAATGCCTACTCATCTACTGAAAATAAAACAGGTGCTATCGTGAGACCGGAACTCGGTGCCATGTATCGGTTTCAAACCTATGGTGCACTCGGGCTAAAAGCCGCTATCGGTTATGAATATGCTACGAATAAGATTGAAGAAGTCGGTATCGACAATTTCAGCGGGTTAAATGTGCAGATTGGGATTGTGTTGTTTAATAATTGAGTAAATTCCTTTTTAGAACTCTCACGAAGCAAAGATGAAACTTTACCTTATCCGGAGCTTAGTAGGTGAGGAAGAATTAATTGCAAACAATCCATCTGAAAATCAGATTTCGCACTTAGTTAATTCTATTGATTGGAATAAATTCAAGACTATAAGACTTCGGAAAGACGACAATAATTGGATTGAGGTAAGTGGAAGTCTGGTTGAAGACGGATTAGCCATAATTTATGAGGAAGCTGGGGTTTCATTTGTAATAAAAGATGCCCCGGAAACATTGACCCAATTAGAACAAGCACTTCTCTCATTCTTTAGAGGAGACGAGAAGTACAAAGGCCAAGAGTTTGTTCGGCTTGGAACTTCCGAGCCATCACTGAGTTCGCCAGAATTTCAATCTTGGAAAATAGACTTTGACATTAGACGAAAAGCTGATAACAGAGAAAGGCTTTTAAGGTTCTTTGTTGTTCTCCTTGTCACAGCCAGTATAGGCATTCTTTTCTTTTTATGGTATAATGATGAGCTTAGATTCTTGGGGCGAGAAACTGATTACGCAATAGCTACAGTTGTCGAAACAAAAAAAATCGCAATTAAAGGTGGGTATATTCTATTGGTTAGGTATGAATTTGAATACGATAAATCAAAGTACTCTGGTTCTTTTAGAGTCGGAAAACCACTTGGAAAACATTATGTTGGGGATAGATTAAAAGTCAAATTTGTTACAAGCGCCCCTGAGGTTTCGAAAAGAGTGGCGAGGCTAAAGCGAGAAAATGAGCTTTAGTTAATAGAATGGATTTACCCCACCGCAAAGTGATACCCAATCCCCTTAATGGTGATAATTTGCACCGAAGGGTCATCTTTTAAATAATCACGCAATTTGGTAATGTACACATCCAGGTTGCGGGAGTTGAAAAACGAGTCATCGCCCCACAGTTCCAGCAAAATATCTTTACGACTAATGGTTGTGTTTTTGTTTTTGCACAACTGCTTTAACAAACTGGCTTCACGGTGCGAAAGTTTTTTTACACGGTCCTTGTATTTCAATTCGTAGCGGGAAACTGAAAATTCATATTCACCAATGGTCAGTGCTTCGCGCGCATGATTATTTTTCTGCTGCGTCATGTTCAGCAGGTTGGTGATGCGAACAATCAGCTCTTCCATGCTGAAGGGCTTTCGTAAATAATCATTCCCGCCCGATTCAAACCCTTTCAGCACATCTTCGGTTTGTGTTTTGGCGGTCACAAAAATGATCGGAACAGCAGGATTTATCTGTCTGATTTCTTTCGCGAGTGTGTATCCATCTTTAACCGGTAACATAATATCCAATACGCAAATTTCTGGTTGCGTTTCGCGAAAGGCAGTAAGTGCTTGCTTGCCATCGGTTGCCATGTGTACAACAAAATCACGACTCTCCAGGCTTTCCTTTACAATCCTGCCCAGAAAGGGTTCATCTTCTACATACAGAATATTGGTTTTACTCATGCCGATGCTGCTATCGGTAAAGTTATGGTAAAGGTGCTTCCTTTTCCAGCTTCGCTTTTCAGGTCTATGATTCCACCATGCGCCTTTACCACGCTGGCCACATAGTTCAATCCAAGTCCGTAACCTTTGGCATCGTGCACATCACCAGTGGGCACCCTGAAAAACTTTTCAAAAACTTTTTGTTGGTATTCCTCCGGTATGCCAATGCCGTTATCCGCTACAATCAGTTGAATGATTTCTGGATTGCGAATTAATGAAACAGAGAGGGCACAACCCGGTTTGCTGTATTTGATGGCATTGTCGAGGAGGTTGTACACCACATGCGTCAGGTGCTCCGTATTTCCCTGCAGGGTAAAGTCATCACCTTGCTTAATAAGTGATACGTTTGCCCGATGCTTCTCAAAAACCAGTTTGAGAGAGGCTAAAACATCTTGAACTACTTTTTCAAGATCAACCTGTTCACGTTTTAATTCCAGTCCGTTTTGTTCAAACACCGAGGTCTTTAAAATTTTATCGGTAATCAGTGAAAGTCTGCCCAGTTCATTCTGTGCAATATTCAGGTACTCCTGCGTTAAAGCCGGATTATCTAATGCTTTAAAATTTTGAAGCGCCTCTAAGGCAACACTAACTGTGGCTACAGGGGTTTTGAGTTCATGTGTAATGTTGCTGATCAGGTCGTTTTTGAGTTGCATGAGTTTTTGGTGCGACACAATACTGCGATACATGAATACAAAAGCAGTTACGATAAGCGCAGTAAGGATAACCGAAAATATAATCTGCGGACTGATTTTAGTCAACAACATGGGACGTATGTTTTCAAACTTGGCCTGATAGGCGGGGGTGTGTGGCAAAAAGAACGGCTCTGTTATAAAGATATTTGCATTTTCAGTTTCTGTTTTTCCCGAGTCAATTTTTCTCATCTCTACTTTTCCTACAATTGGTGAGATTGTTATGCCAATTGTTTTTAAGGTATCCTGGTAATTGCGTTGTATATCATCAACACGCAAGGAATCATTGCCAAACCGAAAAAGAAAATTTCCGGTTTCGCGTTTTCTTCTGAATTCTGTAACAACCGGACGGAGTACTTGTCTGATACTATCTCCTGGGCCGGTTGATGAAATAAGAATTTGAATGGAAGAGTCACGAACAGTAATCCGCGAGATTTTATCAGGTGATATACCCGCCATAACTGAATCGCGAGTTACTTTAGTGTTCCATACCCTAAACCTGGCTGGATCACCTGATTTTTTATATTCGATACTGTCACCAATAAAAACAGGTTCAATTCCCTTCATAATCAGGGAATCATGCATCCCGATTATGGTGGTTCGAAAGAGTGTGTTTGTCTCTTTTTTGAACGATTCCAACTCTTCATTGTAGGAACTGCGCAACCATAGCAACTGAAGAATGAGCAGCAGTACAATGCTGCTGGTCATTAAAATAATCGTGCCGATGTTTTTCTGACTTTTCACTATGCAAAGGTAACGGCAAACTACGGGCAAAGGATCGAGGATTAACATTAATTAACATTGCTTTCAGAACTATTAACCACCCGGTGCCATCTCAAAGCGTACTTTTACAGTGAAATGTTTTTTCCAAAATGCAAAACTCTATAACCATGAAGCGAATATTGATTGTAATCGGGGTGCTGGTATGCCTGGCAGCTGCCCATATGGTTTTTGGCCAGGTGGCTGAAGGCGTCATACACTACGAAACAAAAATCAACATGCATAGGAATATCCCTGCTGAGCGCGAAGGCATGAAAACCATGATTCCGGAATTCCGCACAGTAAAGAATCAGTTATTCTTTAATGCAACCGAAACACTTTACAAGCCGGTGATTGAAGATGAAGAAGAGGAATGGACAGGTGGTGGAGGTATGCGCATGCGTTTCTCGGCTCCGCAAAGCGAAACGTATATTAATACAGAGTCGCAGTTGCGAACCGTGTCGCAGGAGTTTATGGGTAAAAAATACCTGATTGAGGATACGTTGAAAATGTCGCCCTGGAAATTTGGCACTGAAACCAAAACAATTTTGGGGTATGAGTGCAAGCAGGCCTATTTCACGGAAGAAGTTCAGGTAATGATGGGCCCGCAGCAAGAAACCCGCACCATTGAAATTACAGCATGGTATACCGATAAAATCAGGCCCTTTCTTGGACCGGATCGCTTCAATACATTGCCCGGAACGGTATTGGCGGTTGATGTTAATGGAGGGGAGCGTGTTACACTCGCTGTGAAAATTGAAGACAAGCCCTTAAAGAAGAGCGAATTGAAGGCGCCTTCGTCCGGAACAAAAGTTACACAGGAAGAATACAGAAAACTGGTGGCCGAGCAAATGGAGAAAATGCGGCAAAGCGGTGGCAATGTGATTATCCGTAACTGATTCACGACTTAAAAAATTACTACATGCGTTTCATTTTACTTGTATCAACCTTTTTGGGGTTGGCCCTGACGGCTCATGCCCAAAAAATAACGCTGAAAGGTCAGCTTGCCGATTCTACCGGCACATCGCTTCCTTCTGCTACTGTGCTGATCCTTAATCCTAAGGATTCATCGTTGGTGAATTTTGGTGTAAGCAACAACCTGGGATTTTTCGAAATAAAGAATCTGAATCGTGCCGAATATTTGTTTCGTGTTACATATGTGGGCTATGCTCCGCTAACGGTAAAAGTTTCTCCGAAGCCTGAAGAAGCCGTTATTGATTTAGGCTTATTGAAAATGGAGCCTGAAAGCCGAATTTTAGATGAGATAACCATTCAGGCTGAAAGGGCACCGGTGGTGGTTAAGAAAGACACTATTGAATTCAATGCTTCATCGTTCAAAACAAAGGCAAATGCAAATGTTGAAGATTTACTGAAAACCATGCCAGGCATTGAAGTTGAAACGGATGGAACAGTTCGGGCGCAGGGCGAACAAGTGCAGCGCGTAACCGTTGATGGCCGGGAATTTTTTGGGCGCGATCCGAAACTCGCTACGCGTAACCTTCCTGCTGATGCAATTGATAAGGTACAAGTCTTCGATCGTAAATCTGATCAGGCACAGTTTACCGGCATAGATGATGGTCAGCGTGAAAAAACAATCAACCTTGAACTTAAGGAAGACAAGCGTAACGGAGCCTTTGGTAATTTAATGGCTGGTGCCGGTACGGATAGTCGCTTTCAGGCGAGTGCTAGTGTAAACCGATTCTCAAAAGGACAACAGCTTTCGTTTCTCGGCATGGGTAATAACATTAATGAGCAGGGATTTTCTGTTGGTGATTTCATGAACTTCTCCGGAGGAACACAGGCGATGATGTCGGGCGGTGGAGGAATACGGATTACGGTTGGTGGCCAGGGAGGTAATAGTGGTGGAGGCCCAAGTATTAACATGGGCGGTCGCCAAAGTGGCATCATGACCAACTATGCCGGGGGAATTAACTTCAATAAAGATCTGAGTAAAGACACTAAGATCACTTCCAGTTATTTCTATAACCATCTCGATCGTAATGTGAGCAGTTCGCTGCTTCGGATCAATACGCTGCCTGATGGCGGAAGCTACAACTTTCTTCAGGATAGCCGCCAGTTAAGCAACAGCGATAACCATCGCGGTACGCTGGTGTTGGATCATACAATTGATTCAGCTAATGTAATTCGTGCAACGGCCAATGCATCGTACACCGATTCAGAGTTTAAATCATTTAGTGAAAGTCAAACGATGAATATTGGCAATACAGAGGTACGCAACGAAAGTGAAAGGAGTATTTACACAGCACAAACCGGCATTAACCTGAATGCAAATGTATTGTGGCGACACAGGTTCAATAAAAAAGGAAGAAACATGACCACCACTCTTTCGGCTGGGTTGAATTCAACCGAGAGTGAAGGCAATCAGCAATCGATTAACATCTATAACACGCAGGGAACCGAAGAGCAAATCGACCAGACCAATGCACAAGAAACAATTAATCAGACCTACGGTGTATCGGTTTCTTATACCGAACCGCTTGGAGGAAGAAAATACCTGGAGGCAAACTATAACTTCTCAACCAATCAGAATGACGTGGATCGCGAAGTATTCGATTGGAATTTAGGAACACCGGAATTCAACACGGGGTTAAGCAACAAATTCAAAAGCAATTACATCTACAACCGTCCGGGCATTAACTTCAGAATGAATAAAGAAAAGTACAGCCTGACGATCGGAACAAGTTACCAGATTACAAGCCTGAAAGGCGAGTTGTTGTTGCATGATGTTACTATCGATCGAACTTTTAAAAACCTGTTGCCGGTTGCACGCTTTAACTATGATTTCTCCAGTGTAAAGCACTTGCGCCTTGATTATGAAACGTCCATGCAAGAACCAGGAATTCAGCAATTGCAACCCATTGTGGATAACAGTGATCCATTGAACATTTCGGTTGGTAATCCAGATCTGGAGCCTGCCTACACGCACCGCATTACTGCAAATTATACGGCCTTCAATCCGGTAAAATTCATGAACCTGTTTGCATTTGTAACGGCATCCTATATGCGCAATGCCATTACAAACTCCCAAACGGTTGATGAGGATTTTGTACGCACTACAAAACCGGTTAATGTTGATCGGGCAACAAACCTGAGCATCAACATCAATGCAGGATTCCCGGTAAATAAAATTAAGAGCCGGTTTAACGTTGGGCCGACCGCTTCAATTTCTGAAAGTATCAATGTGCTGAATGATCAGGAGAATAATATTCGTCAACAAACCTTAGGTGGCTCGGCCCGATACAACTTTACCTTCAAGGAAATTGTGATCCTGGATTTAAGCGCCAACCTGAGCAAGCAAAAAATAAAATACGATTTTGAAACACCCGATCAGGATTATTTTAACCAAACCTATCGAGGTGAACTCAACTTGAGTTTCCTGAAAAAGTATGCATATAACACCAGTTTCGATTACCTGATTTACACAAGTACAACATCCGATTTCAGGGAAACTATTCCGTTCTGGAATATGTCCATCTCTCGCTTTGTACTAAAGAACAATGCCGGTGAAATTAAAGTAGGAGTGAACAACCTGTTGGATCAGAGCAACAACGTAACGCAAAGCGCGGGTGAAAACTTCGTACAGCAACAAACCATGAATAACCTGGGGCGGTTTTACATGGTCAGCTTTACGTATGCACTAAACAAACATCTTAACCCGATGGGCGGTGGCCGCAGAGGTGGCCCCGGCATGATCAGAATAATGAGGTAACGAAATGGGTGGCTGAGGTTCCCGAAGCCACCATTACCGTTGCCTGAGGCTCCCGAAGCAACGAATCTTCCTATCTTTGGTGCATGAAATATTTCGTGCACCTTATTTTTTTTATGGCCATACTAGAAACGCAAGGTCAATACATCCCCAAGTTTGATCTGCAGGGTCATCGTGGGGCAAGAGGCATTTACCCGGAAAACACCATTCCTGGATTTATCAAAGCACTTGATTATGGAGTTACCACGGTTGAGCTTGATCTCGCCATTACCAAAGACAAACACGTTATCGTTTCGCATGAGCCGTGGATGTCGGCTGAAATTTGTTTACAACCGGATGGAAACGAAATTTCTAAAACAGACCAACTGAGCTTCAATATTTATCAGCTTACCTATGATGAAGTAAAACAATTCGATTGCGGATCAAAAGGCAATGAGCGATTTCCTGAGCAGGAAAAAGTTAAGGCCGTTAAACCCTTGCTGAGCGATGTGATTAAAGCTGTGGAAGACCACATCAAAAGTTATTCACGCTACGAAGTAGACTATAACATAGAGATAAAGAGTAGAAAGGATGGCGATAATATATATCATCCAACTCCGCAGGAATTTTCTGATCTGGTATATGCGTTGGTTGATCAATATCTTCCCTGGGAGCGGATCGTGATTCAGTCGTTTGATTTGCGTGTGCTGAAATATTGGAAAGAAAAATATCCGCACGTGCGCCTTGCGTTGCTCATCGAGAATATGAAAACCCCCGAGAAAAATATTGAAGAGCTGGGGTTTGTTCCTTCAATTTACAGCCCCTACTTCAAATTATTAAAAAAGGAGCAGGTGGACTATCTCCATTCACTTTCGGTTACGAAATCGCCATCGGCAACAACAAATGGACGCAACGGCAAACTGCGCGTTATTCCCTGGACAGTGAATGAAATTGAAGACATGAAGAAAATGCAGGCGATGGGTGTCGATGGATTAATCACCGATTATCCTAACCGTGCAGCCGAACTTGGGTTGGGCCATAAAGCCAATGGATCATCAAACGGTTCAAAAAAATAATCCTATCATTGCAGAAATTTTTAAACCACGCTTTTCAAGAGGCGTAAAATAATTTTTATGAGTAAATACGATGTGTACGGCATTGGCAATGCCATTGTGGATATAGTAACCGAAGTTGACCACGATTTTTTTGAGCGGAATAATATCGAAAAGGGTGTGATGACCCTGGTGGATGAGAAACGTCAATTGGAGCTACTCAAAGCAATCGACATGAAAAAGAGTCGCATGTCGGGTGGAGGTTCTGCCGGTAACACGGTTGTAGCATTGAGTCAGTTTGGGGGAAAAGCCTTCTATTCCTGTCTCGTAGCAAAAGATGAATTGGGCCAGTTTTTTCTGGACGACCTGAAACGCAATGGGGTTGACACAAACCTGACTCCTGAAAAATGTCCGGAAGGCCATTCGGGTAAATGTGTGGTAATGACCAGCCCGGATGCGCAACGCACCATGAATACATTTTTAGGCGTTAGTTCTTTTCTGGCCCCTGAACATCTGGATGAAGAAGCAATCAAGAACTCAACGTACCTATATCTCGAAGGCTACCTGGTGGCCAGCCCCAAGGGTTTGGAAGCCATGAAGGAAGCTAAGAAAATAGCAGAGCGGAGTAAGGTACATACATCGCTTACCTTTTCCGATCCGAGCATGGTTAAATACTTCTCAAAACAAATGGAAGAAGTGGTAGGCGCCAGCGTAGACCTATTGTTCTGCAATGAAGAAGAGGCTATGATTTTTACCGGAACGGATAACCTGAATGATGCCCGTGAAAAACTGAAACTGGCCGCAAAACGATTTGCCATTACCCTCGGGGCAAACGGTGCACTTATATATGACGGAGATACCTTTATCCAGATTGAGCCTTACAAAGTGCGGGCAATTGATACGAATGGCGCTGGCGATATGTTCTCGGGGGCATTTTTGTATGGCATAACCCATGGGCATAGCTATGCCGAAGCGGGAAAAATAGCCTCATTGGCCTCATCTCGGGTGGTTTCGCAGTTTGGCCCGCGCCTTCAGCCCGATCAGGCTAAAAAAGTATTAGCCGACCTGATTGCCTGATAGTTGGGGTATTTTCTGGCCCGAGGGGTTGTAAATCCATGAATGTTCATTATTTTTGCAGCCCTCATTCAATGGGGTAAACCGTTAAGAGCATGAAACGTACGTATCAACCATCCAAAAGAAAGCGCAAAAACAAGCACGGTTTCCGTGAAAGAATGGCCTCTGCCAATGGTCGCAGGGTGTTGGCTTCGCGCAGAAGAAAGGGCAGAAAGAAACTGACCGTTTCTGACGAAACTACTTTTAAGAAGAAATAATACCCTTTTTGCCTCCCGATAAAGGCTAGCCTGCGGGAAGGGCAGGGGTTACCAACCTCACCCCATGGGCAAATTCAGTTTTAGTAAATCCGAGCGACTTTCCAGTCGAAACAGTATACAGGAACTCTTCAGTAAGGGTTCCTCTTTTTATTTAGCCCCATTCAAGGTTTTGGTATTAACAGGTCAGGGGCCGAACCATCAGGTGCTTTTCTCGGTTTCTAAGCGAAATTTTAAGAAAGCGGTTGACCGCAACCTGATTAAGCGGAGGCTTCGCGAGGCCTACAGGCTCAACAAAGCCAATCTACCCGAATCACCTGCCCTGCAAATCGCGTATATTTATACAGCCAAAGAAATTTTGGATTTTCACCAGATCGAACAGAAAATTAAAGAGACCATTAAGCGTTTACAGCAGTATGCAGAAAAGAATTAGGTGGGTGGCAGGTATTGGCATCATCGCGATTTGTCTTGTTGCCTTTAAACAACCAGCTGAGAATTATTTCGAGATCGCGAAGAGTCTTGACATTTTCGCAACCTTATTTAAGGAGGTAAACACCTATTATGTTGATGAAGTGGATCCTAAAAAATTGATCCGCCATGGCATTGATGGTATGTTGGAATCGCTTGACCCGTACACGGATTTTATTCCAGAAGAAGAACTCGAAAACTTTAGAATTACAACAACCGGTCAGTATGCTGGCATTGGTGCATTAATCGGAATTATAAATAACAAGATTATTATCACCCATCCCTATAAAAATTTTCCGGCTTTTAAATCCGGATTGAAGGTTGGCGATGAATTGATTGCGGTTAATGGCATCAATGTACAAGGAAAAACAACTGCTGAAACAAGTACATTATTAAAGGGCCCTGCGCGCACGGAAGTTGAGGTGAAGGTGAGGAGATACGGGCAGAAAAATGATCTCGTATTCAAAATTAAACGCGAAAAAATTACCGTAGGTAACCTGGCGTATGCCGGATTGGTAAATCCCGAAGTTGGATACATCAAGCTGGATGATTTTACACCTGGAGCATCCAAAGAGGTTTCGGATGCAGTAGCAAAGTTAAAATCGCAGGGAGCAAAAAAAATCATTCTGGATTTACGTGATAATCCAGGCGGCCTACTTCATGAAGCGGTGAATATTGTTAACCTCTTCATCCCGAAAGGAAAAGAAGTGGTAAGTACACGCGGCAAAGTGGAAGAATGGAATAAGTCGTACACAACACTGAACAATCCACTGGATACGGATATTCCGCTTGCGATTTTGATTAACGATGGAAGCGCTTCTGCATCTGAAATTGTAGCTGGTGCGCTGCAGGATTATGATCGGGCCGTATTGTTGGGCGAACGTACATTTGGAAAGGGGCTTGTTCAAACTACTCGCCAATTATCTTATAACGCGCAACTAAAAGTAACTACTGCGAAATACCATATTCCAAGTGGGAGATGTATTCAGAAGCTTGACTACACCAATCGTCAACAAGATGGTTCTGTTGTTGCGTATGCCGATTCAACGAAATCGGAATTTAAAACAGTGAATGGCCGTTCCGTATTTGATGGCGGAGGGTTGGATCCGGATATAACAATTGATCAAAAATATCTCGGAGCCATTACTTCTTCTTTATACACATCAGGTTTGTTGTTTGAATATGCTACAAGGTATTGTGCTGAAAATCCCGCACCTGCAGATTTTAAATCGTTTAATTTATCCGATAAGGAATATGAGAAATTCTTATCGTGGTTGAAAGAGCAAAAATTCACTTACGCCACCACATTGGAGTCAGAAACCAAACAATTGCTCGAGCTGGCAAAAAAGGAGCGTTATTATCCTGAACTGGAATCTGAACTAAAATCACTTTTCTCAAAAATTGAAGCGAATAAAGCAACCGATCTGATGCGTTTCAAAGATGAAATCGCGACAGTATTAACCCGACAAATAGCATTTAACTATGCACTTAATGACGGTCAATACACGGTTTCGTTGGCTCACGATACGGCAATTGCCCAAGCTGTAAAAACACTTCAGGATCAACAAGGCCTGAATAAAATTTTAGCCAGACACTAATGGCTATCCTAAGCCTGGAAACATCCGCGAAGGTTTGTTCAGTAGCCCTTCATAGTAACGGTCAGTTAATTACTTCAGCCGAAGTTCATGTCGAACAATCACATGCAACCCGCCTGGCACCACTAATTGATGACCTGATAAAATTTTCTAAGATAGAGTTCAGGCAGATTCAGGCTATTGCCGTTTCTTCTGGCCCTGGATCCTATACCGGATTGCGAATCGGTGTGTCGTTGGCAAAGGGATTATGTTTTGCCTTGAAGGTTCCACTGATTGCGATTAACACACTTGAGCTATTGGCTTATCAAATGAGTAAAGAAGTTGATCCGGATGTGCTTCTTTGCCCGATGATAGATGCACGCAGAATGGAAGTATATAGCATGATAGTTAATGCCGATCTTAATTCGGTTTTGCCAATTGCTCCGCGTGTGATTGATGCATCGTCATTTCATGATCTTTTACAGGAAAGAAAAATCCTTTTTTTTGGAGATGGCGCAACAAAATGCAGAACGGTGATCAACCATATAAATGCACATTTTATTGATGGTGTGTATCCACAGGCTTCAAAAATGGGTGAGTTGGCATATTTAAAACTGAAGTCGGGTGAGATTGAAGATTTGGAAAGTTTTGAGCCGTTTTACTTGAAAGAATTTATGATTAAGACCGCCAAACAAGATTGAAATTTTTTGCGGTTGATTAGTGTTATTCGCAGGTAGTAAAAGATGTATGATTAATAAAGGAGATGAAATAATAAACCGGGTATCTGCCAGCGGATTGATAACCTTCGATCTGGAAACATTTTATCAGCAAGGCGAACGGATATCACTGGATATCAAAGATCAACTCTTTCAGGGTCTGGTGTTGAGAGAAAAAGATTTTCGCGACTTCGTGAAGTCGCACGATTGGAAACAGTACCAGGATAAGTTTGTTGCTATAACCTGTTCAACCGATGCCATTGTGCCAATCTGGGCGTACATGTTAATTGCCACGGCCCTCCGTCCCTACGCCCGACTATTTTTCTTCGGATCACTTGAACGCCTGGAAGAAAAAATATTTGAGCAGCAACTAAGTGAGGTTGACTGGCAGGAATTCAAGAATAAAAAAGTTGTTGTCAAAGGTTGTAGCAAAGTTGAAGTTCCGGTTTCCATTTACCTAGAAGTGGTTCGCCAGTTGCTACCGCTGGTCTCCAGCCTGATGTTTGGTGAGCCATGTTCTACCGTCCCTCTTTTCAAGGTGCCAAAGCAAACATCTGACAAAGTTTGAATTTTGTGGATAACTTTTTTTGTTCATCCGCCTGACCAACATTCTAAAAATCTAATTATCAACAACTTGTAACAGCCTCATTACCGAAGAAAATTTGGGGCGATGTTGCGTAAAGAATATTAATACATTACCTTTGCACTCCTTTTGCGCCAAAACGCAGAAAGGAAACCCAAACAAGTAGTGTTCGGGAATAATTCAAAGAGGCTGAAAACCTGTTTTAATTA